>JBPYDQ010001061.1:0-2939 GCA_051986135.1 Terriglobales bacterium
TGCCCGCCGGTCTGTTTCTTGTGGCGGCCCTGCACGTCAGCCTTGCCACGAATGGTTTCGCGATAGGGAACCTTAGGCGCTTTCAAGTTCACTTCCGTGTGGTACCGCTTCTTCATCTTGGAAACGACCACTTCGATGTGTTGCTGCCCGGTGCCCGCGATCAGGAATTCCTTGGTTTGCGCATCGCGGAAGAAACGCAGCATGGTGTCTTCTTCCATCAACTTGTGAATGCCGACGCCGAGCTTGTCCTCGTCGGCGCGGCTTTTGGGCTCGATCGCGAAAGTAATGGCCGGCTCGGGCAGCTTGACCGGCGCATATTGGATCGGTGCCGCCTTATCGCCGAGCGTGTCGCCGGTAAGGGTGTCCTTCAGTTTGGCCACGGCGCCGATATCGCCGGCGTGCAACTCAGTAAGGGGAACGGCTGTTTTCCCTTGCATAATGGAGATGTGCGCCAGCTTCTCGGCCGTATTGCGGGTGAAGTTCTGCACACTGGCGTCGTTCTTGACGACGCCCGACATTACTTTGAAGTACGAAATCCTGCCGGCAAACGGGTCCGACACAGTCTTGAACACGAACAGGGAAGCCGGCTCGGAGTCATCCATTCGCCGCGCAGGTGGCTCGCCATTCCCTGACGGGACCTGGCCGCGAGACGGGCCGCGTTCGCTAGGCGCAGGAAGATAGTCCACGACGAAATCCATCAATTCATCGGCCCCGATATTCCCCAGGCCAGAGGCAAACAACACCGGAAAGATCCGGTCTTCGCGGATGGCTTCGTGCAGCGCGGGAACCAGATGCTCCTCGGGAATGGTTCCTTTGTCGAAGAATTCTTCCATTAAGGCGTCATTTCCTTCCGCGACCAGTTCTACCAGCTTCTCGTGCCACTCGTGGGCTGTATCCTTCAGGTTGGCGGGCATATCTCCTTCTCTGCCCTTTCCGTTTCCGCCCATGTCGTAGCTGCGCGCCTTCATGCGCACCAGGTCAATGATTCCAGACAAATTCTTTTCGCTGCCAATGGGCAATTGCAGCGGCATCACCTGCCGTCCAAAACTCTTGGTCAGCGATTCAAGCACGCGATTGGCGTCGGCGCGTTCTCTGTCCATGCGGCTGACTACGATCATGCGCGGCAGATTCACTTCCTCGCAGTAGTTCCACACGCGCTCGGTAACGACTTCCACACCGGCCACGCCATCCACGATCACCAGCGCCGCTTCCGCGGCCGGCAGCATCATCTTGGCTTCATGCACGAACATATTGAAGCCCGGGGTATCGAGTAAATTGATCTTGGTCTTATTCCACTCGGCATAGGCCACACCGGTCGAAATCGACATCTGGCGGGCGACTTCCTCGTCGTCGTAATCGGTCGGGGCGCTACCATCATCCACCCGGCCAAGCCGTTGTGTTCCCCCACTGGTGTAAAGCATTGCCGAAACCAGCGACGTCTTGCCTGCCTTGCCATGCCCGACCAAAACCACGTTACGTATGTTCAGACTGTCGTAGACTTTCACCGATTGACTCCTTCAGATTCCAACTTAGCCGGGACAGCAGCCGACATGAACAAGGTGAGCCCTTGTGGGATATCCTGCAGCTGACTTCCGTCACTTTCGCGGCGCTCTCCGGTCGCGCTTGGACAGACCAGGATTAATGAAGAGAACCGAACACAGGCTAAACCGGGAGAGCCGCGGAAACCTAAGATGCTAACATACAGGATTTTTGAGGCTCAACTCGGGACGGCACAGGCGTGGCGCGCGGAAAAATCTCTACCCGCGCCGCCTCTAGGCGACTCGCCGGGTTTCGGTATCTCCCATGGCGTGTCGGTATAAACTCAGGTAGTTCCGCACCATCCGGTCCAGCGAGAAGTTTTCTTCCACGTATTTTCGCACCGTGTGCGGATCGAAGTGCAATTCGCCTACGTACTTGACCATCTGATGTACGGTCCGGCAGGTTTGCCCCGAGACTCCGTCTTGGATAACTTCGGGCACCGACCCTCCGGGCATGGCGAGCACCGGGGTACCACATGCCATGGCTTCCACCATCACCAGCCCAAATGGCTCGTTCCACTGGATCGGGAACAGCGTGGCCATCGAATTGCCCAACAATTCGTTCTTTAATTCCAGGTTAGCCGAGCCGACATATTCGACCAGCTTTCCGTCGATCTGAGGCTTGACTTTGGCCTCGAAATACTCTCGGTATTGCGGTTGCACTTCACCGGCGATCTTCAGCGGAATGCCGGTACGCCGTGCCACTTCGATGGCAATATGCGTCCCCTTGATAGGCGCAATGCGGCCGATGAAACTCAGATACTGCTGCTTGTGCTCGACCAGCCGGTATTGCCTCAGGTCGATACCATGATGTATGGTCCGCATGCGCGGCATCGACTCCTGCCGGCACTGCGAATCGCTGATGCAGACATAATGCACATCCGGGAAATAGGAGTAGAAATCGCTTAGCTTGGCGTCGTGCGGCCCGTGCAGGGTGAGAATCGCCGGCTGCTTGGCAAAACGAGAAAAAGCGAGCCCTTGGGCGGCGTGAAAGTGAATGACATCAGCGTCCTCCATTGCGTTGCGCAGCGCCCAGGATTCGTGATTCAGATCTTTCAGCCAGGCTTGTTCTGGCGCCTTGATGGGCCATTGTGAGTGCTCATAAATCCAGCGAACCTCAGCGCCAACCCGCGACTCGCCGTTGGCGTAAACAACGACCCGGGCACCGGCGTTTTTAAGTCCTTCGGCCAGCTGGGCGATGAACAGCTCCGTGCCTCCATACTCTCCCGGCGGCACAGAGATAAACGGCGGCGCAATAAGAGCAATATGCAAGCGGCCCGACTCCCGGACAAGCGGTCCTTCTCATCCTCGAATTCAGATGAAAAAGACATATGGGTAGTTGCAACATGGACTCCGAGCTCCCCATGCGGACGATTGCATCCGTATTTGCCGAATTTTCCC
>JBPYDQ010001062.1:0-12459 GCA_051986135.1 Terriglobales bacterium
CTGGCCCTCCTTCTGCCCTTTCTCGAGTGCGGCAGCTGTGGAATTTCAGTTCGCCGTATACTGCGCGGGAAAACGAGGATTACACGGTTGATCTTTCCAACGTCATCTTGCTTGATTTAATCATCAATCCGGACAAGCAGAACACGAACGCTCTAGCTTCACTCTTGAGTTTGCGTTTAGCTTGACGTCCGTCGGAGTTGACTGCACGGAACATAGGACCATCCGAAGATGGCATGCTGTCCGGTTAGGCTACTACCCCTGCCAAACATGCTTTCCGCATGCGCACTGTACAGTTTCGGTGGGCGTCTTTTTGGTCAATTGCCGTTTGCAGATCGGGCAAGGCTTCGTCATTACGTATGTCATAACCTTGCATCTCCCTTATTAGGCAAACCCGCCTGCCTAAATGCGTTGCACGCCGCGTACCAGAAGAGTTGTCGATTTTCCCGGACAGTCCTGCGCAAACACTGGTTGCCAGAGGCACGGCGGCCGATTCTTGCGCACATCAAAGGGCACACAAGGCTATCAGCAATAATGTCACTGCTCGTTTCATTGAGTTGCCAAATCTAAAACCCGCCACTCTAAGGCCGACTTGCGCATCTGACCAGTCAACAAACCCTTTGAAATCGCTGTAATGATTTTCGCGGTTTCAGAGTGAGTACCTTCACTTCGTCCCAGAGATACGGCAATTACTGTAGCGCGGATTTTCTCGACCACCTCCCGAAAGTTCCACTTACCTGCCGGCGGGAACGTTTACCCGGCACAAAGCGGGCAGCAATCTGATGGCACGACTCATGAACTCCGGGGGTGAAAGCGATCTTCGTAAAGAGGCACTCGAATCCAACAACGTCTTAGCTGAGCCGTCATGAAGGAATGGGGCACAAGCAGAGAGACCCCGCAAGATCGGTCCTTTTATCTTACCAACATAGCGGCCCGGCTCCGGTGCACCGCTACTGGCAAATCGGCGCTGACTCCGTAGCGAGCCGGAGTGTGTCGGTAGGACGCGCAGCATGTAGAGCCAGCGCCCCGCCGACCAGTTCGGCCTGTCGGCAGGACGACTTATACCTATCTGGCAACTGGAAAGGTGTTGTCCTACGCAAAGAACGATCCTCTGACGTACTGACCGGGCTGATGGGGTGAGTGACTGTGCTGCCGACCTCCTCGACAACGCCGCACCGCTCGTGCCCATCTGGTCGGCTGAGTGATCGGGTTAATATCGCGGTATCGCTACAAGCAGACCCGGTCACACCCGTGACCGAGCTACGGATAATGGCCTCGGCCGGACTCAGAATCCTCGGATCGTCGCGCTCCTCGAAGCGGACATCACGCGGCCTCCGAAAGAACGGCTGCTCGTCTCCTTGTCTTGATGGTGCCCACCACCGAGCTGTGACGCGCAGACTTAACGCTGTGCATGAGGTTGCCTAAAGAAGGCTCGTGGATAACACTCAGCGACCAACCAGTTTCTGCAGTTCTTCGGGATACCGGGCGCCTTGCACGGGAATTCTTGAAGCAGCCGCGTCCAGTTCACGGAGATCCTCCGGAGAGAGTTTCACGTTAACTGCTCCGATGTTCTCTTCGAACCGGTGCAGCTTAGTCGTGCCCGGAATAGGAACAATCCACGACTTCTGCGCAAGCAGCCAAGCCAGTGCGACCTGAGCAAGTGTCACTTTTTTATGTTGTGCAAAACTGGTGAGCAGATTCACCAAAAGCTGATTCGCTTTCCGGTTCTCTGGCGTAAAGCGAGGGACGATGTTGCGAAAATCGTTCTTGTGGAATTTGGTATCTTCACTGATCGTGCCTGTGAGGAATCCTTTACCAAGAGGACTGAATGAAACAAAGCCAATTCCGAGTTCCTCAAGCGTCGGGAGCAGCTCCCGTTCAGGCTCTCTCCACCAGAGTGAATATTCGCTTTGGATTGCTGTGACTGGCTGAACCGCGTGCGCACGACGGATGGTTTCGAATCCTGCTTCAGAAAGACCGAAGTGCTTTACCTTACCTTGCCGAATCAGGTCCTTCACCGCGCCCGCGACGTCTTCGATCGGTACGTTCGGATCGACCCGATGTTGATAGAACAGGTCGATGACATCAGTCTTGAGGCGCTTGAGCGAAGCCTCGGCGACCTCCTTGATGTGTTCCGGCCGGCTATCCAGACCAGCCTGCTTCCCGCTTTCGATCTTGAACCCGAACTTGGTGGCGATCACAACGTTGCGCCGGAACGGAGCGAGAGCTTCGCCCACAAGCTCCTCATTTGTGAACGGACCATACACTTCGGCGGTGTCAAAGAATGTGACTCCACGCTCGACTGCAGCTCGGATCAGCGCGATACCCTGCTGCCTGTTTACCGCCGGGCCGAAGCCGAAGCTCAATCCCATGCAGCCGAGCCCAATGGCCGATACTTGCAAATTGCTTCTTCCGAGTGTGCGTTTTTGCATCGGTGACTCCTTTCTCTCGCGATTCCAGACCCTGGCTTCACATCAATTCGTGTCGCGCCCGGTGCGCGACTAACACTCAGCGGTACGACAGCGATAGAACCGCGCGGAAGGCTACTCGCCTCATGTACGGTTGTCCCAATCCCGGAACGGACCTCCGTGTGGCCGATGGCATCCCAGGAACTATGCCGCGTGCCTGCTGTCTCCTGCAGCGGCCCGCCGCCGACGCCCACTGAGCAAGTAAATATCCGCGCGCACTCGCGTGAGCGGATCGCCCGATGAATCGATGCCATCAACCCTGGGAAGAGGATCGAAGATAATTTTTCGGCGCTCGGGCGCCTGGTCGTCCACGCAGGCCGTTAGAGTGATTGTGCCAAACGGGGTCTCGGTGCGAGTCTCCGGCCAAATGACACTGGCGTCAGCAACGTCATCGCCCGGCTCCGCCATTTGCACGAACAGGCCAAGCTTGACCGGCTCCTTTGCCAGCCGTTGGCCGATCTCATCAAACAGGAAGTTCGCGGACTTCACCGCCGCCTCTTCGTTGGAAAGGTACTGGCTACCTGCCTCAGGCCGGATGCGAAAACGCCCGTGCCGGCTCACGCCGTCAGCGTTGGTGAACTTGAATGACGTGACGGCGAAGAACACCTCACGCGCGAAACTGGTTGGAATCGGCTTGGGCGTTTCGACAAACCGCTTGGCATTCGGGTGGGTAGCGAGGAAAGATCCAAACGCCTCGGGTTGGCCCGTCGCGAAGGCTGTCGCAGCGCGGAGAAACTGCAGGAACTCCTCGCCGGTGCGAACCGGGAAGCCGTTAGTGGAGTGGGCCACGATGTCGGTGTGGTCATGCTCGCCTAGGTGGAAGCGGATGGCGATGCCCCTAGGGCCGGACCGGGGATCGTTGTCGGAGATGGTGGGCAAGCCCGTCCCGTCCGAATAGCGCACCGTCACGGGGGTGGACGGCCTGCTCGCGTGCGGGGCGCGCGTCAGCTTAGCCGCCTCCTCGGATGGTGTGAACGTGCCCGAACACATCAGCCCTTTGGCATGGGCGGGCCGAACGCCGGGGTGCAGTCCGAATGCCGCATCCATGGCATCGAGCAGCTGCTGAGCAAGAACTGGGTTCGTGATGGTACCGGTCGGCATAGGTTTCTCCACACGTGCGATCTTCGAGTACAACATTCTCTCACTTTGCTTGAGGCGATGCGATTGTCTAGCCCAGTAACTTAGTGCAGTAAACAGGAATTAAGGTGACGTATTTTTACGCCGGCAGCGGCCGTTCGGGGTTGTAGCTTTGCCATCAAAGCACAAGATCATTGCACCTGAAAGTCCACTGGAATGGGAACCGTTTGTTCATCGTGCTCTTGAAAATCCATGAGGCATTGCTCAAGGTGTGAGAGCGAGGAAAAATTGTTGGGTGTGAGCAGCTTTCTTTGCACGATGGAGAAATAGATCTCAATCTGATTGATCCAGCTGGCATGAACAGGGGTGTGTAGCAGAAGGGCATTGGGCCAGCGGGACCGGATGCGTTCGACGGCCTTCTGACCGCGATGAGCCCAGCAGTTGTCCATGATCCTTGAAGAACAGAGTCCCGTGGCAACGGCACTTGATAGACGTCGCCATTGATCAACTTGAAGCCGTTCAGATGGTTCCTTTAAACTTCTCAACCTGTCCGATCCAAGAGCTGTCCGAGTTGCCGAAGTGTCGACGGCCCCGAGCGACTGTCGAAGCCTGGCTCAAGTCTTGGAAGCGGGCAGTGAGAACTGCAGAGAGCCTCTTCCAAGAAGTGGCGGGAATGACATTCGACAAGTGGCAACAAGGACTTCGTCTCATCGAGGCAATCGGGCTTTGGCGGAACGAGCGACGGTCACCACGCCGCTCTGGAAGCCGTCTATAGCACAGCGAGCGCATTTACTCGATGTTCCAGAATATTTTCGGCACGCCCTCGATGTCATACTTCAGGATGGGACGGGCTACCAACCCAGCCAGAGTGGAAAATGACGAGGGGAACGGGCGCAACCCGTGGCCACAAATCGCGAGGCAATTCGCGTGCAGTTCCGCCTGCCCCGCCAGATTGATTCATGGGAAAACCCCGCCTCATTACCGCGACGATTGTCTACGTCATCGTTCTCGCCGCATTCTGGATCGTGGCAGAACATTTTTCGCTCACCGCACGGCTCGGGCACATGCCGAGTACATTCACGGCATTCGCACTGGCACTGGCGCCCTACTGGTACTTCGGATTTGGCCTCGCCGGGTGGCTTCAGAAGGCCCTAACCACCAGGGCGATACGCTTACTCACTCCTGGAATTTTGTCGGTCCCCTACCTCATCTACTCAATACCGCGCAGTGAATTTCGTTGGATATTTTTTTTCGTCTTCTTTTTCGTTCCAGTGGGTATAAGCGCGTTGCTGGAATGGCTGCCCCCCAAAGGCGCACCATCATCCGTGGGATTGTGCTGGCAGGATGTGACCGTACTCGCGATTGTGGGAATCCCGGTCGAACTTCACTGGATTGACCGCAGCTTTCCGCATCCTGGGCTCACCTCCCTGCCCAAGCTCTTGTTGGTGGACTCGGCTTTGTATGCTTTCCTAGTGGTACGCCAACTTGAACATGTTGGCTACGATTTTTTTCCGCGATTACGCGATTTCGTCATTGGCGTTCGCGAACTTTTGTTCTTTGCGCCGATTGTGATCACACTCGGTCTGGCTCTTCAGTTCATAACACCGCACCGCCGCCTACCATCTGCGGCAACGGCGTTTTCGGCTCTCCTGATCACATTCTTCTTGGTGGCAATACCTGAGGAACTGTTTTTTCGCGGATTATTGCAGAACCTGCTCGAGCCTCGAATGGGGCGTATGGGCGCTCTCTGGACCAGCGCAGTCATCTTTGGTCTTTCTCATTTCAACAAACCACTCCCTTTTAATTGGCGGTACGTGCTGTTGGCGACGATTGCGGGCCTCTTTTATGGCCGCGCCTGGCGAGACCGACGCCGCCTCGTCACCTCCGCGACCACCCACACACTGGTAGACGTACTCTGGTCGTTGTGGTTCCGTTAGGCAAACTCTGCGAGCGTTTATAGCCCCGTGGTTTGGTACTGCAGCATGGCCAAGGCCAGCCGATAGTCGTAGCCGGCCTGGGCATAGCCAATCTGGGCTTGTGTCTGCTGCAGCTGCGCCTGGCTTAGCTCGACGATAGATCCCAAACCCAAATTGTAGCGGGTCTGAGCAAGATTGAGGCTGAGATTGGCCTGATCCAGCAACTGCTGCGTAACACTGAGCCGCTGGTACGCGGTATTCGCACCAAGCCAGCTGTTGCGCACGTCCCGGGAGATGGAATTCTTCAAATCAAGCAGCCTTTGGCGAGTCGCTTCTTCTTCGAGCGATGCCTCCTTCGACATCGCGCTATACCGAAAGCCGTTAAACACAGGAATCCCCATATTCACGCCCGCGGCCCAATACCAGCTCGTCAGGGGCGGAATTCGCACCGGGGTGCCCCCAACTGCGGCCAGAGCGCTGATGGTGGGAAAAAATAGGTCACGCTGCGCTTTTTGGAATTTCTGCGCCGATTGGTATTGGTAATCGAGCGATCGTATTTCAGGGCGGGCCGCGAATGCATCGGAAATCAGGCTGTCGACATTGGCAGGTGGGGCAACCAGCGGTGTTGCATCCTCCACCAGCTGAAAGTTCTCGAGCGCGCTATAGCCGAGAACGGCGGAGAGATTAGCGAATGTAGCATTCTCGTTGTTCTGCGCGTCCAGCAGAAGCAGCTTGGCCTGCGCCAGGTTGACGTCGGCAAAAGCAAAGTCCACTTCCGACTTCAGTTTGTTCTTATAGAGAGCTCCCACCTGATCAGCCACGGTCTGGCGTTCATGCACCGTCTGCTGGGCAACTGTCAGAACGGCATGAGCCTGCAGAGCTCCGTAGAATGCCTGATCGACGGCCAACAGAATCTGTTCCTTAGTTGCGAGCGCGTTCTGATCTTGTGCCTTGGCGGCAAAACCAGCACTGGAGACGAGATTGGTCGTATGTCCGAAATCCGTGATCAGCTGGCTTACGCTGGCGCCGGCGGCGGCTCGTTCAAAAATGATGGGATTATTCAGAGCACCGGCAGTGATGCGGCTTCCTGTCAGCGAATCCACGGCGGTGAGATCAGCTCTAATATTTGGCCACAGGTTCGATTGCGCTTCACGTCTGACCTGTTGTGAAGCCAGGGCTAGCAGCCTGCCCACCGAAATTTGCGGATTCTGGCGCAAGGCGATAGTCTGGGCATCTTTCAGCGAGAGCTGTACCGGACTTCCGTTAGCCGGCTTGTTCGCCGAAACCGTTTGCTGCGGGGTCGGCGCGGACGGCAACTGCTGCCCCGATGGTGGAACCGCTTGCAGTGTGGAATCCGCCTTCGCTGGCGCAGTAGCCGGAATCTGCAGATTGATCGAGCTCTGGGCGCGGCTTGCCAGCGAGAGGAGAAACACCGCAATAAACAGGCGCATTAGGCGATCACCTCGGACTTGTGAGTCTCGTCTTTTCCGTGAAGCCACAGATAGGCGGCGGGCACAAGATACACCGTCACTACCACCGAGACCAACAAGCCGCCGATAATCGAACGCGCCAACGGAGCATAGGCTTCTGCTCCGGTGCCCAGTTTCATGGCCATGGGAATCAGTCCCAGCAGAGTAGCCAACGAGGTCA
Source organism: Terriglobales bacterium (assembly GCA_051986135.1). Classification (GTDB taxonomy): domain Bacteria; phylum Acidobacteriota; class Terriglobia; order Terriglobales; family Acidobacteriaceae; genus Gp1-AA122. The sequence continues at coordinate 7,109 of JBPYDQ010001062.1, forward strand.
TGAGAATTGGGCGGAGCCGCAACCGCGAAGCGGTCGCCACAGCCTCGCGGATCCCTATACCGTCCTGGCGCATGCGACGGGCGAATTCCACAATGAGAATGCTGTTCGAAACCACGATCCCGACCATCATCACTACGCCCATTAAGGACATGACGTTCAGCGAGGTTCCGGTGACCAGCAGAAACAGCAGCACACCCGCCAGCCCGGGCGGTACGGCGAGCAGGATGATAAAAGGGTCGAGGAAAGATGCGAATTGTGCGACCAGAACCAGGTAGACGAGCAGCGCGGCCAGAGTCAACCCTATCCCGAAGCTCTTGAATGAAGCGTTCATCGCCTCGACCGATCCGCGTACAGACACGCGGACACCTTCCGGCATCTTGGTTGCGGCGAGGATCTTGTCGATCTCACTGTTCACTTTGCCGAGATCCTCGTTTTTGGGGGCCACATACAGGTCAATGACCCGGAACAGTTGATAGTGATCCACTTCGGTTGGAGACGGAACAGTGCTCACGTTGACTACCGTGTCCAGCATAGTTGGTTCGCTGCTCTTGGCGCCGCGCAAAGGCATTTCTTTCAGGTCTTCCAGCGTTTTGACCGCATCCTCGGGATACTGCACGGTCAGCAGGTAGGGATTGCCCGTCTTAGGATCGATCCAGTAGTTGGGAGCGATCATGCCGTTCGAGCTGAGAGCGGTGATCACATTGTCAACAACTTCCTGTTGGCTGAGTCCGACAAGGCTGGCCTTTTCCCGGTCAATGTCGAGACGCAGTGCCGGATAATCGATGTCCTGCGGGATCAAGACATCGCCGACTCCGGGAAGCTGGCGAACTTGGTTGGCGATCTGACCTGCCACCGCGTACGTCGCTCGCAAACTGCTGCCGCTGAGCTGAATATCGATCGGTGCCGGCATGCCCATGTTGAGCACCGCATCCACCAGTCCGCCAGACTGGAAATAGGTACTCAGTTGCGGCATTTCCTCACTTAATCTCGCGCGCACCCGTCTCATGTACTCATAGCTCCCTATCTTGTGGTTGTCCTTGAGGCTAACCTGAACGAAACCGGTGCTGGGGGCGGAGTTCGGGGTATAAATGGCAGAAAAGTCGCCGGTTACCCCGATGTTGGAGACGATTATGCCGAGCTCATTGGGAGGAACCGCCTGGCGCACGATATCTTCGACCTGTTTGACGTAGCGGTCGGTCAATTCGATGCGCGTGCCAGTTGGCGCCTTGAGATTGATGACGAATTGTCCTGGATCCGTGCGCGGGAAGAATGCGACTCCCAGCAGCGGATACATTGTCAAACAGAGAAGGGAAACACCGGCCAAGCCGAGGGTTGTTGCCGCGGGCCGGAGCAGCGTTTTGGCCAGGGTGCGGTCGTACTCACCCAGCATTCTTTCGAAGTAGACGTTGAATTTTCTGGCAATTCGGCCGAAGCGAGCGCCAATGGAGCCTTCCCCGACTTCCTCGTCGGCTTGATGCTTCCCAATGAGTTTGGCGCAGAACAGCGGCACGACCGTCATTGCGACCAAGTAGGAAGCAAATAGGGAAAGGACAACTGCCCCGGCGAGAGCGACAAAAAGGAAGCGGCTAACCCCGTATAGGAAGATAACCGGAAAGAAGACGATCGAGGTGGTAATGGTGGCCGCGAGCACCGCTAGCGAAACTTCCTGTCCGCCTTTTTCGGCTGCGACCTCGGGAGACTCACCCATTTCGATGTGACGGAAGATGTTTTCCAGCACTACGACCGAGTTGTCAATAAGTCGCGAAAAGGCAAGAGCCAATCCGCCGAGAACCATCGTATTGACCGTGCCACCCCCGGCGCTGATGGCCAAAAATGCTGCCAAGGCGGAAAGCGGAATCGACAGAAACACGGCGAGGGTGGCTCGCATACTTCCCAGGAAGAGGAGAATCATGAGCCCGGTCAGAATCAGTCCCAAGGCACCTTCATGCAGCAGGTTCTCAATTGCCATTTTGACAAAGACGGACTGATCGAAGACCACCTTCGTTACCAGCTGCTTGGGGACATCCACCAACTTGGAGATCGCCTTTTGGATGCCGTTGACCACGGCGATCGTGTTGCTGTCGCCGCCTTGCTTGAGAATAGGAAGGTAGACCGAATGCTGGCCATCAACCCGCACTACGTTGGTCTGAATCTGCTGGGCGTCAACCGCCTTGCCAATATCGCGCACTAGCACCGATGCCTGGCCCACCGTCTTGATGGGCATCTCATTAATCAGCTGCGCGTTTGGAGCTTGGCTATTGGTATAGAGATTGTAATCGTACGGACCTATCTTCACATCCCCGGCGGGCAGAATGAGATTGCTGGTGTTTACACCACGGACGACGTCCATGGCCGAAAGTTGGTGCGCTTCGAGCTTCAGCGGATCGACATACACCATGATCTGCCGGTAGCGTCCACCGAACGGTTGCGGAACCGACGCCCCGGGCACGTTCGCGATTTGGTTTCGTACCGTGTACTGGCCCAAGTCGCGCAATTGGGTTTGATTCAAGCCTTCGCCTTTAAGTGTGATCAGGCAAACCGGCAGGCTGGAGGCATCGAACTTCAGAACTACCGGCGGCAGGGTACCGGGCGGCAAACGACGTAGATCGGCCATGGCCAAATTCGCGATGCTGCTGAGGTCAGCATCGGCATTGCTTCCGGGCTGGAAATAGATCCTTATCAAGCTGACGCCCGTCAACGATCTGGACTCGATGTGGTCTACTCCGCTGGCCAGTGTGAAGAAACGTTCGAATGGATTAGTAATGCTGGTCTCGATCTGCTGCGGTGGCATTCCCGAATAAAAGGTAGCGACCACAACTACCGGGATGTTAATAGGTGGAAACAGGTCCACCGGCATGCGCGCGAGGGCGAACGTGCCTACGATCGCAATTATCAGGCAGGCAACGATGATGAAAAACGGGTATTTGATGGCGAACTTTGACATCAGATCTGATTCTCCGCGGTGCTGGGTGCGTCGGTAATCAGCTTGGGCTCTATCTTTTCGCCAACCCGGAACTGACTCCGATTGCCGATGACGACGCGATCCGATTCATTGAGCCCGGAAACGACTTCCACGCGATTCGCACTCTCCATCCCCAGTTTCACCTCCCGCTCCCGGATTTCGTTTTGTGGATCCACGAACAGGACTGTGGCTCGCTGACCGTTGCGTGAAACCGCCTCGATGGGAACCACTAAGGCATCGTCTTTCTTGGCCAGCGTGAGGTTCACCTCGGCGTACATGCCGGGTACCAGAGTATTATCGGGATTGCGAACATCCACCTCCGTGTGCATGGTGCGGGTCTCCTCGGAAACATCATCGGCAAAACGGGAGACCTTCCCATCAATATCGCGATTGAGCGCTTGTACGTGTACCCTGACCGTGTCGCCAAGCTTGATCATTGGGACAGCAGACTCGGGAACCGGCAGGGTCAGCCGGAATAGATCCATCTGGGCAATGCTGACCACGGGAAGTGACTGTGTGTTGGAACTAGTCCCGGCCTGCACCAACGCGCCGGTATCGACCCAGCGCTTGGTAATGACTCCCGGGAAGGGAGCCACAATGCGAGTGTAATCGCTCAGCGCGTTGTATCGCCTTTCGTCAGCGAGTGCGACCTCGAGCGCGCCCTGGGCTTCGGCGAGCGCAGCTTCGTCGGCAGAAACCTGGGCTTCGGCTTCCTTGTCCTTGGCAAGCGCGTCATCGAGTTCCTGTTGAGCGATCAAGCCAGGGCGCGCCTCGGACGCCTGTTGCAAACGCGTCCAGTCGAGATGCGTGGCCTCATGTAACGACTTGGCGCGGTTTATGTCGCTTTCCGCGTGCCGCACGCCATCTTTGGCTCGATGTACGGACGCGCTCGCACCTTGAAGTTGGGCACTAAGTTCGGGAACCTCCAGAACCGCCAACGTCTGGCCGGTCTTCACGCGGTCGCCAACATCCACATATATTTTGCTGATGTACCCGGCGACCTTGGCATGCACGTCGACCTGCTGGAAAGGCACAAATTCCCCGGAGAGTGTGACCGAGTGCACCAACGGCTTGCGAGCCACCAGGGCCACCGCGGCGGGAGTGATTTGCGGGTCGCCCTCACCATTCGCCTTCGCCTTACTCACAGAGAAGCTCACCAGCGCGATGACGCACCCCAAAAGGACAACCGTGAAACCAATCACGATTTCTCGTTTGAACTTCATATCCAGCAGATCCCTTCTGGCGAGAGCGTGCTCAAGAGCCAGCCGCTTACGCCTGCCCCTTTAACGATCCTGCCGCGACTGCACGCGTCGGACAACAACCAGGGAGGCAATATAGAAAATGGTAATCCTTTTTGCATTTCGTCCCATGATCTCGATCGTTTCAAGATGGGCGCGATCACCCGATCATTAGCCAGGATTGGCCTGAATAGCGCCTGAACCTGCCGCAGCTATCAACCGCGACCAATCGGTTCCCACCGCGCATCCGGGGCGCGAGCGAGAAACTAGGACGGGTATTGCTGGGCAATCAGCAAAAAAGGAGGGGGACGATTGTAGAGCCAATTTTCGGAGTGGAGATAGATGGGCGGCAAAACGGGGTGGCGGATCAGCGTCTTACCGCGTGGAACCACCAACATGATGAAGGAAGCGACAGGAGCGCTCCATTGCAGGCCGTCACCCAGAAGGTGCTGCGTCTTGGCGTTCGCCGAGTCTGCCGAGACGGAGGTTTGCTTGCCAAAGTCGACGTTAGGAGTTGTCGTGAACCGCGATGCTACGCTGATGGCTAGCAAGGAAACCGCGAAAAGGGCCAGCAGTCCACGGCAAATACCATGGCGCGCCCTGCCTACGCCATGTCCAAAGGTTGACATCTCGTAGCCATCCATTACGACGTTCTTGGGGGGATTATACAATATCGCTCGACGAGATTTCAGATCTCACAGTTAGTATCAAGTAAGTGTGATGGGTAGAGCCGCCAGGTTGGTTGTCTTCGAAAGCAAACGAACAAATTCCAGCATCGGCTACTTACGCTAGAGCTTTGTTGAGCCCGAGTACTTATGGCAAGGACTCGCGAAACGGCGTGAACGGCATATTGTCCCGACCCTCGAGATCGGGGGGAACCGTGATCAAGGTTTGTGAAGCCGTTGACAGCTCCGGAATCCGTTCACAGAAGCGCCCGTGTTTGGAATAGGGGAACGGGATAACGGAGACCCACGACTTGCCGTCGCTGATTCCTCCTAGATGCAGTACGGCCAGCATACTGGCGCTCGGTGGAAACACCAATCTCGCCTTCGAATTCGACGCGATTGCCAGGCAGGAAGAAGCTGTTAAAGGCGACCGCTGCCCTGGGCTGGTAAGGGGTACCCCGGTCAAACCTCCACAAGAAACGGCGC
>JBPYDQ010001063.1:0-3333 GCA_051986135.1 Terriglobales bacterium
ACAGTTCCTATTGTAGATAATCACAGCATGGGCAAACCAAACGATCTGGTCCAAGGAACGCTCGACCTCTTGATCCTGAAGACCATTGCTCTCGAACCCAAGCACGGCTGGGCCATTGCCAAGCGCATTCAGCAAATCTCGGGAGAAGTGCTTCAGGTACAGCAAGGCTCGCTTTATCCCGCCTTGCATCGGCTGGAGCAACGCGCCTGGATCAAGGCCAAGTGGAAAGAAACCGAGACAGGCCGGCAAGCCAAGTTCTACTCATTGACTGCCGCCGGACGCGCCCAGCTCGAAAAGGAAGCCGCGAATTGGAGCCGCCTTTCCGCGGCAATCAATCTGGTCGTCGAGACAACCTAGTGAGTGTCGACGCGAGAGCAGAGTGCTGCGGCCGTCTGCGAAGAGAGGAACCCCTTCTTTCTTCGTTTCCAGCCGAAAATGGATTGTTCGCGGACTTCAGCCGGCCCAGGCCCGGACTGGGAATGAGCGCGAAAGGGATTTTTTCAACGCTGCAAGGATGGTGAAGCGATGATGTGGCGAGTCTGGCTCCGGCTGCAAACTCTGTTCCGTCGCGAACGGAACGCTCAGCGATTAGACGATGAGATCCGATTTCACATCGACCAGCAGCGGGTACGATAATTGTCAGCTGGGAAACGGATGGGAATGCGACATCTTCACGTGTTGGTTTTTCCCCAACAAGTGCGTCTGCCTTCCAAATTAGGAGAGAAACATGAAATTCAGAAAATGGTATTGGCTATTGCTGGTTCCCATCCTCGGTTTCGCGTGCTTTTACGGCGCGAAACGCGGCACCATTCACGTTAAAGCCTATGCGCAGGTGAGGGCCACACCGTTCACCGCCGAACTTGTAACGTATGGTTTTGGCGGGCCGAATCCGCAGGGCCAGTTGCTTGCTGGTAAAACCGTTGCTCGCAGGTCGGATGGTTCAACCGCAGAACTGTTCCGTAATATGGCCAACTGGAACGCACCCGCACGCAGCGTGACGTTTATGAATGGTCAGACAATTCGACTGTTCGACCTGGTCAGTTCCAAAACAAGTTGGACGCTCAAGCCCGACGAGTTGGCGGGACTGCATGAGCGGTTGAGCAATCCTCCTCCCGACTGCAAATACTGGCCCGATGCCAAAGTCGTGAGCCGCGAAACTTGGTATGGCCAGCCAGTCGTGGCGTTGGCGAGAATGGGTGTTTTCGATGGTCATACGGAAAGAGAAACAACTTGGCTAGCACCGCAACTCGCCTGCGAGTCCTTGCAGTTTCGAGCGGAGATACAGCAGCCGGACGGAACCTTAAAACTCGACAATGAGGAACGATTGATTTCCTTCAAAGCAGGCGAACCTGATACTGCTTACTTCGAGCCCGGCACTGGCTACGAAGAAGTCATGCCGTCCACCATGATGCAGCGAGCATTACAGAAAATCGGATTGCAGGAGAATTCTGCGACGAAAGAGCATGAAAAGCGCGCCGACCAAATGCTGCTACAACACAAACAATAACTTGCTAAAGCGGGGAGGGCCGGTCACCCGGCCTTCCTCGCGAACGGCACATGGCCTCATCCTCATCCTCGCCTTCATTGCCTGTTGGCGCGCGGTTCGATTCCGACCCGCGCCTTCAAGCATTTTCTTCGCCTTGCCAGTGCCGCCGTATCATAGCTCATTCGAGATGGTTCCCCGGCCCGACATGCAAGCTCTTCAGTTAAACGCACTCGCTTAATCATTAAATCCGATTTGCTGGAACAGCTGGCGGCGGTTATTCTGCTGGAGTGATGAAAAGCCCAGTTCCCGAGATTGCAGTGCTCTTACTGATTACAGCCTTTCCAACGTCGGCTTCTCCGAATTCCTGCACGGGAAAGCGAATCAAAGTAAAGAACGTGTGTGGCATTGTCCTCGATGGTTCCGGCGTCCCGATTCGAGGAGCAACTGTTAATATTGAGACAGCTGACGGGAAGTGGCTGGTCCAACCGGCGTGGACGAATACAGATGGCCAATTCTGTCTGACCGATGCGCCTCAGGGTGAGTCAATACTTGCGGTAACAGTGACGGTGCTCCAACACAACTCGTGGGAGCTAAGGCAATTACTCCTACAGCCTCTAAAAATCACCGCAACGCCGAAGGAATGCAAATGCAGGAAGCCTCTGGTGGTTCACATGACCAGAGGCGTAGGATGTTTTGGTAGGGTTGAGAAAAAGCCAGCTGTTGAAACATACCCATTGCACTCAAAATCCCGCCAGTCGCATGCCAGTCCTGTTTCCTAAGTGGTAGGTCGCGCGTTCTAGTCGAGCTGCTCCCACCAGCATATGCCGCAAGGGCCCATCCGTACGCAAGAAGACGTGAAGGAAGGACGCTGAGTCCGGCGCGTCTGCCAGTTCCACCGACCCGAACACGCTATTATGGCGCGGGACGCAAGACCGGGTGGGTTTTACGGCGCGTTGGACATTGCCCGCGCGTCCCGCTAACGCCTGCTACTAGCGCTTGTCCTTTGATGAAGCAACGCGCTTGAGCGGTTAAAGGTTTTTCCCGAGGCAGTGTTTTGGATACAGCTTATTGGTATAACCCCGAGATTTTCGGACACCTTTCGAAGACCTTTATCGGTACGGAGGTGATGATGCCGAAGTGGTCCAGGCGCTGGCCTGCAAAGCCGGTCTTAGTGGGTTCGAGTCCCACCGTCACCTCCATTTTTCTTGAAATTCCCGTGGCGTTTTTGCTTCGCGTTGACGCTCCGTGCCGCACCCGAGTATATCCATTCTGATGACTCTCCCGAAGAGTTCACAGACGAAACGATTCGCAGTGGGCGCACGCGTCGTGGTCGCGATGTCCGGGCAGGTGGGTACCGTTCTTCACGTTGACGACGAGCCAAGCACCATGGGCGAGTACGTGCACATCGTCCGAACGAAGAACGGCGGCACGCGCCGGGCAGTCGGATGCGACCTTGAACTGGTCCACCGCATTGCCCTGAATGTAGCACAACGTGTAAGGACTGCGCAGCGCTGCTACTCTGTTGGTTCGGGGTCCCACTCGCCTTCTTCGTTAACCTTGACAGTCACCGCGGGGATGTTTTGAAAGTTCAAGGAAGCCCTTGTGAAGATGCCAAGAAGAGTTTGGTCCAACCGGGACAATTTCTCCCTCCCGCGAAGAATCTGATGTCGATTAAGAGCGTATGCAGCAAAATCAGCGAGTTGTAGCGGCAGAACAGCGCGAGTTTATCTCGTGGAAACTCGAAAAAGAAGGGCCGCCGAGGATTAAGGATGCGGCATTCTGGCTCGAACAATCCAAATTCCGATTGCAACTGAAATCAAGAGCGCAGCCCAAATGATTGGGTGGTG
>JBPYDQ010001064.1:0-3721 GCA_051986135.1 Terriglobales bacterium
GTCGGTCAGCGTCGCAGCAATGAATTAGCTACTCTGTATCCTATGGCGCATCCAGGCTCATCCTCTCGCATACGTTTCTGGCTAGCGGTCTTTATGCTTGGGCTGCTCCTCAGCGGCGTCACCGCATTCCCACTCGAGAGCGAACTCCAAGGCTTCGATATGCTTCTCCATTCAGCATCGTTGGAGCCGATTGCCCGTTCGACCGAACTACTGCCCTGGATTGACCGGGTTCAAGACGCGCTTTCCCGTACAAATGCACAATATCCCTTTCTTGCCTACGGCACAGATTGGCTGGCCTTCGCTCACCTGCTTGTCGCGGTAACCTTCATTGGTCCCTGGATCAATCCTGTCCGCAACAAGTGGGTTATCGCATGGGGCTTGATCGCCTGCGCCGCCGTCGTTCCGCTTGCTCTGATTGCCGGACCCATTCGAGGCATTCCCTTTGGATGGCGCCTCGTTGACTGTAGCTTTGGAATTTTTGGCGCAGTCCCGCTCGCGATCTGCTGGCGCGAGATCGGCGAACTAGAGCGCCGAGCCTCCGTCCCTGGCGGCAACCATCCTTGAGTGATAAAACCTTGTTAGCGGAGGCCCTTTGGGCGAGGCACGGTCGTATGGTACTTGTTAAGACTTCAACGATCAAAACTCTTGGTACGGGGTGCGAAAGCGCGCGAATTGGTGAGATCCCGATAGAGTGGCGAGCACTTTGCGCTGCTAAGGGGGAATTTTACGCCTATCTCGGCTGAGGGCCATGAGGTTCTGGCTACACACAGGTGCCCCTGAATTCTCCATTTGTACTTGCAACAATTCTTTTCGTAATGCACATTCAGTTTCTGCCCCGCGCTACATTTCGCAATGCGGATTCGCAAATAGGAAGACCGCTTAGATCGTGTTCGCGTCTTTTACGATCCGCTCTTCTCGTATACGCGCTCGTTCTCCGCATCGAAGTAATACATTCTCCCGTTGCGATAGGAGCGGACAGAAAGATCGATAGTCGCTTCCACTTTGTAACCGAGATCCGCTGGGCAATTGGGTTGTTGGCGGCTTCGCACGCAATCCAGAAAGTTGTCGATGTGCAGCAAGTCCCCCTGATTGCCTACACCATCAACGCGCACGATGGAGCCACTGCACGAGTTGCCGGAAACGGTATTGCAATAGCTGTCATGCTGCTTTGAAAGCTCTTCGACCTGCTTGGAGAACTCTTCGACGAAGGGACTCTCCGGGATGATATCTGCGTAGTCGTACTGGCGCTCCGGTGGCCCCTCCCACTCGTCGCTCAAGTTGATTGTGGCTTTCGTACCGCGAATCACTGTCCTTGGGCCATGCTCGTTGACTTGAGAAGACTGGATGGTCAGCGAATATTTGCCGGGATAGTCGGCCGCGGTTAGGAATGTGTCAGGGACCTCGCGACCGTCGTTGGTGACCCACAAACCACCCATGCCGACGACTCGAACCGGGAAATCGTTGGCAACCGCTACATGAAAGGGCGCGGCGATATGGTAGTGAAGATCTGTAGCAATCCCGCCCGAGTAATCCCAGTATTTGCGGAAGCGGAAGAAGCGGTCTGCGTTGAAGGGAACCTGCGGTGCCGAGCCAAGCCACTGCTTCCAATCGATATGGTCATCGCCGGTGCCGGCGGGTCCGGCAGTGGGATCGATGGTGTAGTAATTCCAGTCTCCCTTTATCTTCAAAAAATTTCTGCTGTAGGTGCCTTCCACTTCGACGACCTGGCCAATCAGTCCCGAGTCGACGATCTTACGAATCTTGTGCCAACGGTCCCACGAGAGCCCCTGCACGCCGACCTGCACCACACGATTCAGTTCCTTGGCTCGGCGTGCAACTACCTTAGCCTCTTCTACCGTGTGTGTCATGGGTTTTTCGACATATACGTCCTTGCCGTGTTCCATTGCCATCAGTGTGATGGGGGCGTGCCAATGATCAGGCGTAACAACCCAGACGGTATCGATATCCGGACGCTGCAAGAGATCCTCATGGTGCGTATACGTCTTCGCTCCCGGCACCAATTGCGAGGCCTGGCTCAGGCGTCTCTGGTAGACGTCGCAAAGCGCGACAATTTCTATATCCGGTTTGTGTCCCCTGTGCTCGAGTAATAGCCGGAGGTGGCTATGGAGACCGCGATCTCCGAGACCGATGATGGCTACATTGATTCTGTCGTTCGCCCCGATTGCGCGTGACCACGCAGGGCGAGCAACGGCGGCAGCAGCAGCGGTGTAGCCGGCATATTTCACAAAACTGCGACGCGTAAGTGGCACCCTAAAGTTCTGTATTTGATTCACGGCGAATCCTTTCAAAAGCAATAGGAAATCGGTTTCTGAGAGCGGTTACAGAAAGACACGCCCAACTTAATTGGGGATACAGCCTTTACAGCGACAATTTTATAGAAAGAAGCAACGCCGGTTACCGTCCCATTGATAGGAGCGGCCAGCGCTGCACTTCCATTTTATTTGACTTGCCGGAGTAAGACAAAACAATTTTGGAAGCATCCACCCTCTCGCTATTGCTTCTCGTAGACGAGGACAGCCTTCTCGTTCGGCCAAGCGGGTGCCCAATATGAAAAGGTTAGCGAGCGTCCATCGGCACTGATTCGCATGTAACCAACGCTAATCACTTGGCCGTTCCCCTTCCTCGTCAATTCAATCTCTCGTGGACCGCGCTCTCTGAGAGCAATCGAGGCGCCCTTTCCAGCGCGGGACCACGCACGGCTGCATCTGTGCCGTCAAGGACGGCGTCCACATGCTCACCCTCTTGCGGGAACGAATAGTGCATTCTGTCACCATCCAAGCTTATCTGCCAAATTGAGGGTGTCGATTCTAACGGGTTTACGTTTCTCCATCCTCCGGCAAAACCAACCGATCCCGAAGTACGCTTGTACCGACGCTCTTTCAATTTCACCGATCCGTCGGCTTGGAACTTCCTTGATTTGATGGTCAGCACCGCCCCGTCGAGAGACAACTCCCGATGATTCGTAGACACTTTCGATCCATTCTGAACACGGCAATTTCCATCTCGGAAGCGCTCTTTATGTGAGCAGTAGGCAGTCAGAGTTCCGAGTGCGTAGGGTAGAGGTAACGATCCTGGCTAAATTGTCACACCCGCGTCTCTCGATCAAATGGAATCAAGCGCTTAAGAGAAGATTCCCGCGACACGGGGTACCGTTTCAGCCTCGTGCTGGTTGAGGGCTCCCCACTCGTCCTGTCAATGACTTACGACAATAGACGAAATGTTCAGTGACGAAATCGCCAGCATCCTTACCTATCCCCTTCGTAGCCTGAGCCCAACGGCGGCCGCGTGTCTGCCTCCCCTTTGTTCGGCCAGAGTGACATTGCGCGCTCGGCTAATGCTGTGATCATCAGTGACGGATTCACTCCCGGGTTGGCTGGGTGACTCGCTCAAAATTATGTTGGATTTAGTGGCTGAAATCGGTCGTCTAAGCGGTGGAGCGGGCAATCCAGAGTTGGACGAAGAAAAAGCGCAGCCGTCACGTCCTCAAATTAAGCTGCTAAGAGTCCGTCCCGACATTTCAATGCAGCGCGACATCAACCCGCCATATGACTACTGGCCTTCGCTCGCCTTCTCAGACGAGCAGATTTTTTGGGCGATTGGTCCACCTCTCCGGCGATCGGAAGTTCATTTCTAGCGCGGCTGTCGTACACGATGGCGGTTTCGATGTTCACCACCATCGGCAGACTGGTAATGCGATCGA
>JBPYDQ010001065.1:0-15911 GCA_051986135.1 Terriglobales bacterium
GGCATTCGAATCCGCCAACAAAGTTGTTTTTTCGCAATCGTTAGACGATGCTGAAGCTAAGAAAGGCGACAAAAATGCGAGGGTTGTCCGCACAAATCTTCGCGACGAAATACTCAAGTTGAAGCAACAGCCGGGCAAAAATATTATCGCCGGCGGTGTGGATAACCCTTCACAACTTATAAAGCTTGGCCTGGTAGATGAATGTCGTTTTGTCGTTCAGCCAATCCTTACCGGAGAAGGAAGACGCTTACTGGAGGGCGTAAACTTGCCCGAGAAAGTGCAATTGAAACTGGTTGAGTTAAAGCCTTCCAGGTCAGGATGTGTTGCGCTTCGTTACTTGAAACAGTGAGAGAGAACTCTGGAAGGTCTGCTGCTGGCTCCCGGCAAAAAAGATCCACTGCGAATGATCGATTAGTTCTTTCGCTACTTCGCCACCCTTCCGCGGTTTTCCCCAATCCTTGTAAAGCTGGAGAGCCACTGACGGGCAAGTTCTAAGTGATAGCGATCGGCAACAGCCATGCGCTCTTTCTGCGCCAGCATCCCCTGATAGCCTTCAAGCAGCAGCGGTTCCGCGTCGGCGTACTTCTTTTGCCCGGCCAGGCTGGCGCCCAGTAAGCTTTCCGCACGGAAGCCTTGCCAATCGGCCGGCCGGTTTTTTCGACTGACTTCCATGGCTTCGCGCGCGAGAGGCTCGCTCTCGGCAAACTTGCCCTGCGACTGGTAGGCCAATGCCAGATCGGCCGCCGACCCCATCGTATCCGGGTGTTCCGGTCCCAAGGCGTGGCGTCGCCCCGCCAGGGCCTGCGCGGCATACGTCTCCGCCAGGTGGTATTCGCCCAGTCGCTGGTACATGGCTGCGAACTCCGACAAAATATAAAGAGTTTCAGGATGCTCGGGACCCAACACGCGGCGCTGGATTTTCAGGGTTTGGCTGAACAGCACTTCAGCCTGCGCGTACTTGCCCTCATCCCCGTAGACCCTGGCAAGATTGATCATGCACCCTACCGTTGTGCGATGCTCCGGACTCAACACGCGGCGCCCGATCTCCACGGCCTGGCTGAACAGCGCTTCAGCCTGCGCGTACTTGCCCTCATCCTCGTATGCTTCGCCCAGATTGTTCATAGACCTCAACGTGTCGGGATGCTCGGGGCCTAACACGCGACGCTTGATGTCCAGGGTCTCGCTGTTGAGCGCCTCGGTCTGCGGGAACTTGCCCTGTCTCCAGTAGGCAATGGCTAGATTGTTCATTGACCTCACCGTGTCGGGATGCTCCGATCCCAACACGCGGCGCCGGATCTCCAGGGTCTGACTGTCGAGCGCCTCGGCCTGTGCGTATTTGCCCTCATCGTCGTAGACGAGGGCGAGATTGTTCATGGAGTCCAGCGTGTCCGTATTCTCCGAACCTAATACGCGGCGCCGAATCGCCAGGGCTTGGCTGTCGAGCGCCTCGGCCTGCGCGTACTTACCCTCTCTCCAGTAGACGATGGCCAGATTGCTCATGGACCTTAGCGTGTCGCGATGCTCGGGACCCAAAACGTGCCGCTGGATCTCGATAGTCTGGCCGAGAAGCTTCTCAGACTCAGCATTGTTGCCTTGAAGTTCGGCAATTCGTCCGAGATGGCTGGTGGTTTTGAGGGTGTTAGGATCGTTTACTCCCTGCACCGCGCGGTGCAAATCCAGAGCCCGCTCCAATTGCTCTCTCGCCTCCGGGTACAGCCCGAGGTCTAAATACGTTTCCCCGATCGTATCCCGAATGGAAGCCTCGACCTCCGGTTGGTTTGCGAACTTGCCCTCGATTCGCGCTGCCGCGCGGTCCAAGGCAGTGCGCACCTTCAGGTCCAGATCTGGTTTGGCGCTAGGCCCCGACTGGTTGGCGGCACTAGCCTGTGCCAGCACATCATTTTGCAGAAAATCATTGACCGCCTGAGATACAGCCGCTTGTCGGCTAGCACGCAAGCTCTGCCGGATGCTGACGACGGACGCGACGATGAACACCAGAGCGAACGCGCAGGCAGTGACTAGGGCCGCACGGTATCGGCGTGTGAATTTGCGGACACGGTAAGGAATGGAGGGCGGGACCGCCAGTACTGCTTCGTTGTTTAAGTACCGTCCAATGTCCGCAGACAAATCGGACGCGGAACCGTAGCGGCGTGACCGGTCCTTTTCGAGAGCCTTGAGCGCGATAGAGTCCAGCTCTCCTCGCATCTGTTTGGCCAGAGCCAACGGCTCGGTCTGGCGCTTGCGAGCCACTTCCATTGACGTCGCCGGGTTCTGCGTGCGGATCTTGGTGCTCGGCGTCGGCGGCTCCTCCTCCCGCAACCTCCGCAGGAATTCTTCAAAGGTAATTTTTCGCAGCTCGATGGGCGGCCCACCCGCCATCAACTCGTAAAAAATGATGCCCAGCGAGTAGACATCGGTACGGGTGTCGATATCCTCGCACGAAGAATCGGCCTGCTCCGGGCTCATATATTCCGGAGTTCCAACCAGCGCCCCCACGCGGGTAAACATCGTATCCGCGGTCAGCCTCTGGGTCAGCGCCTTCGCCACTCCGAAATCGATAATCTTCGGTGCCGCCCGTCCATCCAGCTCTATGACCAGGATGTTTGAGGGCTTCAGGTCGCGGTGGATGATGGCTTTCTGATGCGCGTGCTGCACTCCTTCGCAGACGTGCATGAACAGCTCCAGCCGTTCGCGGATGCTGAGTCTGTGATTGTCGCAGTAGGCTGTGATCGGAGCACCAGCAACGTACTCCATGACGAAGTAAGGCGCACCTTGGGGCGTAGAGCCCGCGTCGAACACCTTGGCGATGGCCGGGTGGTCCATCAGGGCCAAAGCCTGACGCTCAGACTCGAAACGCACGATCACTTCGTGGGTGTTCATCCCGGCCTTCACCAGCTTGACAGCGACGCGGCGCCGTACCGGCTCTTTCTGCTCTGCCTGCCAGACCTCGCCCATGCCACCTTCTCCAATTTTTTGCAGCAGGTGATATCGGTCAATTGTGGTTCCGGCGAAATCCGTAGTTCCCAGGTTGGCAGAGCTGTCCATCTGTTTCCTTCCCCTGTCTTTTTCCAAGGCTTTGGCAACCAATTCCAGGGCAGGAGCTTCGAGAAAATCCTTGGCTTGCTGGTCGTGAATCAGCAGTAATTCGACTTGTCGGCGCAGCGCTTCGTCACTGGTGCAGGCTTCCTCCAGAAAAGCAGCGCGTTCGCTCTCCGCGCACGCCAGGGCTGCGTGGTATAACCCTTCAACTTGCTGCCAGCGCTCCGGATTCATCGTCCGTCTCTCCACTCAGCGCGTGATGAAGCCAGGCTTTGGCTAATCTCCAGCCGCGCTTTACCGTTTCCGGCGATACTTTCAACACCTCCGCGGTCTCTTCTACAGTCAATCCCCCAAAAAGCACAGCTCCACTACCTGGCCTTTTCTCAAGTCTGCCGCCGCCAATGCGACCAGGGCGTAGTCGATGGCCACGATTTCCGCATCCCGCTCTTGGTACCTCGCCAGAGCTTCGTCGAACGACACATCCACGGCAGCACCCTGTGTTTCTGATAATTGCGAGAGCGAGCACAATCGGTGGGAATTCGGCGCTCATGCCCGCCAAAATGCGCCCGATCCTGTCAACTGACTTGGGCAACATCAATCAGGCCCAGATAGGCCTCATTCACTAGCGCCGTGGTTTGCAGCATGTGGACAGGTCTTTCCTGGCTCATGTTAGGTGTGCCAGTTGGTGCAGTTCCGTCTGCACGAGCGGCATCAACCTCCCCGATGCGTCCTCGTCCCATTGACCCCAAGCCTTGAGAAGTTTGGTGATTTCGACGCTAGACAGAACCGCAGAGGGATCGGGCATGAGGTTCGGCTCCTTACCCCGGGGTGTCGATCAGCGTACCACATAGAAACGTAGCGATCCACTTTCGAACTAAAGCCTCCCAAGCTGGAATGACCCATTTCGAGGCTGGCTGGTTCGCGCTATAGAAAATGAAGGGCTCGAGAAATTGAAGAAGATGCCTGGGAAGGACCTTCCCAGTAAGGAGCTCTTGGTACTGCGATCACGGTGGATGCAGTGCACATGGTAGAGAGTTTGCTCCCATGCAATGCGGCGGTCCGGTTGCAAGCCCGGATGCAATAGCCTCTCCAGTAGGAAAGCCTAGGTGATTTATGGCCAAGATTATCGAGTTCAAGGTACCGCCCTCTCTTTTGAATAATCCATGTTGCTTACGGAATGAGCCATTAGAAACAGGCGCGCTCTCAACTTCCAGAGGTGAGAAGAAGGTTGTTGTTCGAAGTCCGAAGTTTCTTCTCCCGCCATGACCCTTCTGGAAAATGGATCCCGCTTTAGGAAGTGAGGGCAGCTTCCGGATGATGGCTTTGGAAGCAAGTCTAGTCAACCACGCAACTAAGGCAGAGATGTCTTGAATGGAGAACACTGTGAAATGCTACCTTTGCAACCAGGAAGAAACGAATGGCAACGTACTGTGTCAGGCTTGCGCTGAGCTGATCGACCCACTCTTCAACCTAGTGCCTGCCGGCTATGGGACGGAGCTGGCACGGGCATTGGCCGCCGAGTTGGCTCCGTATCTCGACGAGGAGTAACAGCGATATGATGCCGGCGGATCAAGCGCAAAACTCGTGCGTCGTCACAATCACGACGCAGCCCTTGACGATTCGGAAGGCGACCCCCGAAGACAGCCCCCAAATCGGCAGCCTTTTCCAAACAACCTACGGCAAGTCTTCTCATCCTTGTAAGGACGCGCAGTACGTTCGCGGCTGTATTTGCTCCGGCGGCACTGCCTGGCGCGTGGCCGTAGATGGGGACCGGTTGATAGCTTGCGTGACGCTGATTATCAACGCCTGGAACCGTTCGTGGGAACTCGCACGGGCCGTCACTCTCCCCGAGTATCGCGGGAGTGGAATAGGAACGGAAATGATGCAGCGAAGCGTGGATGACGCGTGCGCTTCTTCGACCTGTGATGTGATCGTGGGATTTCCCCGAAGCCGAACGATGCTGCACATTGTTTCTGAAAGCCTCAAGCCGGCTTTGTTCCCGGTAGGGCACGATGGCGCCATCAATGTGGCAAACAGCGTGCGCGAATATCACGCGGTCGCATTCGCGCCCAATCCAGCCGCCCGATTTCGTCACTACTCTCCGGACTCGCCTTCGCTGGCCGATACCGAATTCGTGCGGAACGAGATCTTCGGTCCAATTGGATTGAGTCCGCAAAGAGGAGAATACCCGCCGCAGTGGGTTGCAGGCGACGGAATTGAGCATTCCGATTCAAAATTATTTTCCTTCAGGTACGACCCTTTTTGTCCTAGCGAGGCCATTGAGATCACCGGCTACAACGCAGACTCTAGGGATGCGGGCCAGGTGGCGAGCGAGTTGTTCATGATGTTGGACAGCTTTCATCACGCACGTCATGCACGGTTACTCGTGCTGGCTGACAAAGGTGCACTCATTCATAGACTGGTCGATGCCGGCTTCGAGGCGACTGCTTACCTGCCGGCCTGGTACCTGCACCGCAATGCCCGCTACGACTGTATCCTGATGGTACGAGGCTGCTTTTCCCAAGAGCCTACGGACCACGGCATTCGTGACGTAGTCGATCATTTCCGTCAGGGCCTCGGCTGATGATGGAGCCCGCCAAACATATGACACTGAATGCCCTGTTGCGCACCAACGCTGAAGAGCCCGCCGACCCAGTCTACCGTCCGCAGCAGTTCCATCTGTCGACGCCAGACGATCGTCACGCAGTGCAGGAGCTCTTGCGGGATCAGCCCGGGATTCGCGTTTACGACTCGCTGTTTACGCAATTGCGTGATCTGATCCGCGCCCGTTACCCCAGGCGCAAATTTAGCGCGGCGGAATTAGATTCCCTGGTAACGGAACATTTAGGCGACTCGCCAATAGAAGAGTATGGCACATGGTTTTATTACCCGTGGTCGATGCGCCTGGTCCATCTGCTTGACGAGTCCGAATTTGTTGAGTTACGTACCAACCGCAATCGCTACAAGATCACCCCGCAAGAGCAGGCGGAGCTTGCGTGCAAACGGATTGGGATCGTCGGGCTTTCCGTCGGTCAGTCGGTGGCTCTCACACTGACCCTCGAGCGCTCGTTTGGTGAGCTGCGGTTGGCGGATTTTGACCGGCTCGATCTTTCTAACCTCAACCGCATCCGAGCGGGCGTCCACAACCTGAACATCCCCAAGGTAAGCATCACCGCACGTGAGATTGCTGAGATCGACCCTTACCTGAAGGTAACGTGCTTCCCGAACGGTATCACCGAAATGAACTGCGATGCCTTTCTTTTGGAGCCCTCCCCGCTCGATGTGGTTGTTGAAGAATGCGACAGCATCGACATCAAGATTCTCCTGCGGCATCGGGCGCGCGTGCATCGAATTCCCGTCGTCATGGAGACTTGCGACCGGGGGATGCTCGACATCGAGCGTTTCGACCGGGAACCGGAGCGGCCCATCTTTCATGGACTGGTCGGCGACGTCGTGCCAGAAAGCCTGCGTGGACTGACCAGAGAGCAAAAGATACCTTACATCCTGCAGATCATCGGTGTAGATACGTTGTCGGAGCGCCTCCGGGCCTCACTCATTGAAGTCGAGCAGAGTATTTCGACATGGCCGCAGCTGGCTTCTGCTGTAGCTCATGGCGGTGCCGCCACGGCCGATGTTGTTCGGCGGATCTGTATTGGTGATCAACTCCGTTCTGGACGATATTACGCCGACCTGGACGCGCTCATTCCGAGCGGCGGCGATCCAAATTTTGCAAGCGCAGCGGACGACGCCCACGCCGGTACGCCCCCTGCTCTAGAGCTGAGAGATATGCTCTCTGCAGTCGCCTGCTTGCAGCGCGAGCCGGGAGGACTTGCGCTCGCGCCAGATATGGTTCGCCGGCTGGTTACTGATGCTACCCTGGCACCTTCGGGAGGAAACTGCCAGCCCTGGAAATGGCTCAGCGACGGTGACTACCTATACTTGTTCCATGATCTGTCCCGCTCGCGTACTCCCTTTGACCCAGATAGCTTCGGGGGGCTCGTGGCGCTCGGGGCTGCCGCGGAAAACCTAGTCTTGAGTGCACATGTGGCCGGTCTCCAGGTCCTCTTCGACTTGTTTCCCTGCAAGGAGATTCCCGGTTTAGTGACGAGATTCCGATTCAGTCTCGATCCTGGCCCACGTGTAGCGTCCGGTTGGTGGCATGAGCTTCATTCGATGATCGGGGTCCGGCGAACTAATCGGAAACTGTGTCCACGTCGCCCGCTGCAGCGAGGTGACTTAGATGCATTGACAGCAGCAGTTCGGTCGATCCCGGGTGCGGGGGTCCGCTGGCTGCTCCGGGATGATGAACTCGACGAATGTGGACAGTTATTGGGAACAGGTGATCGCTTGCTGTTCCTGACCGAAAGCTTGAACCGATTCTTAGTGAACGAGATTCGCTGGACGCCAACGGAGGCTGAGGCAACGCGCGACGGCATTTCGCTGGAATCCCTGCATCTTTCGCCCCAAGATCGGGCGGGATTTCAGCTCTGCCGCCATTGGCCGAGCCTCAGGCTGGTGCGCCGCTTACGTGGCGGCCATGGACTCGAAAACACCAGCCGTAAAGCTCTGGCCAGTGCGTCGGCTTTCGGACTGATCACGATGGAATGCAAAACATCGTCAGCGTACTTTTGGGGTGGCCGCGCCATGGAGAGACTGTGGTTGACCGCAGCCAAACGCCAAATTGCTCTCCACCCTATGACCGGGTTATCGTACCTGTTGTCCGCGTCTCCAGCTCGAGACGGGCCTGGTTTGGATATGGACACGGAAGAGACGCTCCGGGAGCTACGCCCTCGCTATGAAAAGCTTTTTTCTGTAGCGGGTAGCTGCGCCCACGTTTTTCTGTTCCGCCTGTCATACGCGGAGGAGACAGCACAGCGATCGTTGAGGCATCATGTAGATGACGTCTTGTCAATCGTCTAAGGCAAGGTGACGGCACCGTGATTGTCGCGTTGGTGTTCTTCCAACCGCCGCCACCACTACGGCGGTTCGACTTTGGCGGCACTACCGGATCATGGTCGCCGGGGACGCGGTGCAGGAGACGTTGCTTCGCGCCGGGCGGTATCGCGAGAGTGTCAAGGAAGGCGCGCCCCTGCGCCCGTAGCTGCCGCGTGACTACGAACGCCTGCCTCGAAAGTATATCCATGGTGTAGTTCCCAGCATGGTCCGATTGCCTTCGAGAGGGACGGAGAAGTCCGTATAATAAAGGTTGAGATTTATATGACTCTGGTGACGACATCCGGTGCGAAATGAAACCTGACACCATTCTCCAATTGCCGATGGAAAAGCGGGCCGAGATGGCATTCCGAGAGGCCGTTGAAGAAGTTATCAGCGAACATTTGCGATTGAAGCTGCCAATCTACGTCTCCCGTGACGGCCGGGTAGTTGAACTCTCACCTGAAGAAATACACGATCTTCTCGCCTCAGAAGGAAGCCCAGCACGCAGTTGATTCTCTTCTTCGCGGATGTAGTACAACTGTCATTCGTTTGAATGATGCAGAAGTTGGGGCTGGGTCCCTGCCGACCGCTAAAGTTAAACGCATTCTTCAGCCAGGGTGAGATGCGACACATCGCGCACCCGCACGATTTCTGGAGCTGAAGGAAAACTTCGCCGAGCTCGACGAGCAGGCCGATCGAGTATCTCTTGGTGTTCAACACCTGCGAACAAGTCAACGAACTAACCCGTCGGTTCGGCGACTCTGCCGAACGTGGCACTACACTCATATGGCATCTCTTTTTGGTTTGCTAACTTGGTTCGGTCAAGGTCGCGAAGCGAAAAGTTGGTCATCCTAGTTGCCGAAAGCCTTACG
This sequence comes from Terriglobales bacterium, assembly GCA_051986135.1. Lineage (GTDB taxonomy): Bacteria > Acidobacteriota > Terriglobia > Terriglobales > Acidobacteriaceae > Gp1-AA122. The sequence goes on from JBPYDQ010001065.1 coordinate 8,847, forward strand.
AAAAAATCCCCCAAGGCACATCCGGGCGGGTGAATGCCAGGACGTGCGACCCTCAGGAACGTATCCTTGTTCATGTCTGATTTGAAGTAAAGTGTTGTAAAGTTTCTGTAATAAATATCGCCTACCGCATTCATGCGCAACTAGTTCGACTGCATATCCAATTTCGTTAGGAGAAACTGTCATCAGATGTGAAGGCAACAAGCTACCACCAAGCAACGACGATCCTCCGGCGATTGAGTGTCTCGATCCGGGCTTTGTCACAGGCCATGATCCTGATTCGCGGTGCAGGCCCGATACTTCAGCGACACGGGCTGCAGATTGAGGAGGAGACCGATGGAGACACACACGGACGCTACTGATGACAAACCGTCTGCGATTTGTGCGGACAGATTAAGAACGGAGAACCGGCAGGCTGGAGCCCAGGAGCGCAAGAGTGGTACCACCTGGCATGCGTGGCACCGGATCTATTCGCCGCCGGTCCTCCCCAATCTTTTACAAGTGTGTTACGTAGCAGGCTCGGCTGCGCACCTTCATTCTAACCTCAACCGACCAGTCGGTTGTTGTTGTGGGCTAGTCTCTCCATTGCGGACCATGCGTCGCAGCGGACGCGCTCTCGACCCGGGCTTAATGGAGATGTATCGCACAATGGACACACGGAACGAATCGTGCTGGTACCTTCTGCCGCGAATGGTTATGCCTTCTCGCTAGCGACTGAGCTCGGGTTTGCCCCGCCGCGCGGGTTACTGCGCATGTCGAGCGGAGAGCCACTTCGAGCAAAGAGGAAATTTATCCACGCCATCGCAGGGTTGAGTTTGGCTGATTTAAGTGTGTCCGTGCCGCGATAACGATGTTCCGGGCACCCGACACAGGCTATCTCATCCATTCATCGAGATGTTCGCGGATGAGTTGGCCGTCCGCTGCCCAGAGGTGTGGATAACTCCTGTATACTCGATCGATGGCCTCATTTTGGCCGGGCGACAGATCTTCGTCTGGATCAAGGCACCAGCGTCCTACGAGCAGGCCCTGCCTGCGCAAAACTTCGTGAATTCCGGGAATGCAGCCGCGAAACTGATGCTCGGGATCGAAGACGGCGGCATTCATATCTGTGATCTGCTGCCCGCTTGTGAGTAGCTCAGCGGAGATGAGGCTCTTCTGCTGCTGAATGCATTTCAGCAATTGGACTGCGTTGCGCGTCCATACCGCCCAATGACCAAGGAGGCCGCCAACGATTCGCGCGCGTTTGCCGCCAAAGTCAAATTCTGTCAGGAGATCGGAGACGATATTGTCATCATTGCCCGTGTAAAACGCGATCTCGTCGCTCCGCCCGCTCTCGACAACGGCGCGAACGACATCGAGAGTCTGATACCGGTTGAACGGCGCCACCTTGATCGCAACAACGCCGTCGATCTCTGCGAACTTGCGCCAGAACTCATACGGTAGAACTCGGCCGCCGACAGCCGGCTGAAGATAAAAACCAATGACAGGTATGATCGACGCTATCGTGCGCGAGTGCTGAATCAGCTCTGAGGCACTTGCGTTTTTCAGAGCTGTCAGGCTCAACAGCGCCGCATGATAGCCAAGCGACTTCGCCAGTTCCGCTTCGGCCGTAGCTTGTTTTCGACCGCCGCAGACTCCGGCAATCGTGACCACGCCTCGGCCGCGAGTCTCTTCCTGTGCGAGATCTAGCACGGGCTTAAGTAGATTGAATTCCGGTTTGCGAATTTCGAACTGCGTTGTGTGTACGCCTATGGCCACGCCGCCAGCTCCGGCGGCCAAGTAGTATCGCGTGAGCGCTCGTTGTCGCCGTTCGTCCAATTTGCGGGCCGATGTTAGCGCGAGCGGATGCGCAGGAATGACCAGTCCTTTTTTCAACCGTTCGCGAATGTTCATTAGAATTTCCCGTCCTGCACCTCAAAATGCGTGGGCTTGTTGAGCAACGGTCTCCCGCTCGCAATCCAGTGTGCGATCCAATCCATCATCTGCTGTGGCATTACGGTTGGCAATCCGAACATGCCGTGGGCTCTTGACGCATTATTCAGCAGAGCAGATTCTGACTCGTGACCATCGAACACCGGTGAGATACCAAAGCGACTACCAAACTCGTTCGCGATTTCCCGCACTGAGAGGATCTCCGGGCCAGTCACGTTGAGCACCACCGGTGGTGATTGGCAGTGCGCAAGCGCTCGAAGACAAACAGAATTTGCATCACGCTGCCAGATCACATTTACATAGCCCATCTTGAGGTGGATAGGACGCCGATTCAACACCGCAAGCGCAATATCCACGAGAACTCCGTAGCGGAATTCCACCGCGTAGTTCAACCTCAGCAGTACAACAGGAGTTCCCCATCGATGCGAGCCGTATTCGAACATCCGCTCGCGCCCCAGCGCCGATTGCGCGTACTCGCCCGCAGGGGCCAGCGGCGATTCTTCCGTGGAGCCGCCGTCTGCGGCGGGCACTAAGCCATAAACATTGCCCGTCGAGAACGCCACAATTCGCGACGAACGGTAGCGTTCCGCAACCAAAGCTGGCAGGAATGTGTTCATTGCCCAAGTAAGGTACTCCGAGCCACCGGTCCCGAACTTCCGCGCCGCCATAAAGATCACGTTCCCGGCATCGGGGAGTTTGGCGAGAGCTCCCGGTTCGAGCAGATCACAGACAATCGTTTCGATACCGGCTTTTTCGAGATCGCAACGCAGTTGAGGCTCGGAAAACCGGGCCACCGCAATCACACGTTTTCTTTCGCCGGCTTCCTCTGCCGCCCGACAGATGAGCCTGGCAAGGCTCGGGCCCATCTTGCCCGCGGCCCCTAATATAAGGATGTTTCCATCCACTTGCGTCATGGCCGCGGCGTCGGCGGGAGTGGGCATTGAAAGCGCGTCTTCCAATTCTTGAATGGTGTCGATGAGCATCACGTCGTCCAGCCCCTGGTTGATTCGCAAATTGCTCCAGACCAGTTGCCGTGCTATGTTACAGCACATTACCTTCTTTTTCTTACTATTAGTTTCGAGTTCGTCCTAAAAATACACGATGCGGGGCACGAGGCAAACATGCAAATCGCGGTTTTTCCGGACAAATTGTCACTTGCTGAAGCGGCGGCAAACGATGCCGCGAATGCCATTTGCAAAGCAGTTGAGCACGACGGTCTTGCACGTATCATTGCCGCAACCGGAGCGTAACAATTCGAGTTTCTCGAACCTCTGACGAAGATCCCGGGAATCGATTGGAGCCGCGTCGAGATGTTTCATCTCGATGAATACGTCGATATGGTGCCGACGCATCTGGCGAGTTTTCGCAGATATTTGCACGAGCGCCTGATCGATAAAGTTGGCATTACTCGATTTCACCTGCCTGATGGACAAGGTGATGTGACGGAAACGATAGCCCAGATCAGTGCCGAAATTCGAAAAAGATCGATTGACGTCGCCTTCGTAGGCGTAGGGGAGAACGGTCACGTTGCGTTCAACGATCCTCCAGCGAATTTTGAAACCAATTAAGCCTACATTTGTTGTCGAACTCGACGAAGCCTGCCGCCACCAGCAATTCGGGGAAGGCTGGTTCAAGAGTCTGGACCATGTGGCGCGCCGCGCGATTTCGATGACGGTGCGCCAGGTCCTGAAATCGAAGCAGATTCTGTGCATTGTTCCGGACGTAGACAAGGCAAATGCCGTCGCCAAATGCTTTCAAGGAGAGATCAGCCGCTACGCACCCGCGTCAATCCTGCGCACCCATCCGAACGCGACAGTCTATCTAGACAAGAACTCGGCGGCGTTGCTCAAACCGGAAGTGGCCACAGCGGTCAGAGTGTAGCGCTGCGTATTGTCAGACCAAACCCAGTTCGGTGGCTCTCGTATTTTGCACGAGCAACACGCCCGCGATCACAACGGGATCGAATGCACTAAAATCGCGGAAAATGATTGAAAACGGGTAAGGGTTCGTCCGCGATTTTAATGCGGCGCGCCACCTGGATGCAGGACGAGTTGAACCTATTGCGGCTCTCGAACAGCGTGCCCCATCAGCGTTGCGACTTTGCTCGCCGCGTTGAAGTCAACCTTCACGAATCTGTTAGTGCCAGCGCCTTCAAACTGCAACGTCTCGCCGAAAACGGCTGACATGCCGGCCGATACCGAGACCATTCTGTTCGAGCTTGGGTGACTTGCTCAATCCGGCGAGCGACGCCCAGTCCGTGCAATTCACCCTCCCCGATTGCCTGCAGGATCAGCAGATCCAGGGTTCCCTGCAAAGGATTCGTCTGATTCTGTTGCATTCGCATTCCTATAGAGTCCCTATATGACCATGCCTTGTACTCTATAGAATGTCAACTGGAACAGCCCATCCATCTCGGGTAAGATGTCAACCTGAAGCAGAAATGAACTAGACGCGGTGTTGGACTTTAGGAACGGTTTGGCCTGGTTGAGATAGAAAAGGCGGCGTTCCCCAAACTGGTTACATCGACAAGAAAAGGAAAACAATCTGGCCACCATCCAGCTGAGAATGCCGCGCAAAATTGCACGGCTTTTACCGATTCCTACCACCTCCTTTATCCCTGACAGCCCGCTGTTTATGCGGCCCACAGAGGACATTTCTTCATCCATGGGGAAACGCTTTGCCGAATTTGAGTTCGCCCGACGGTCCCGAAGGCGCAGGGGTTCTTCACACTGTTGTGCGCGCAAACTTAAACGTATCGACGGCGAAGTGCTGTCGGAGCAATCTCACCAGCAACTAAAAATTAAGAACGAGTGTAGTTTTTGCAGGATCATGTTTTTACGGTCGAGAAGCGGCCTGCTTCCGCTCACGGCCTTTTTGTCCCGCTCCGCGGCTTTGCTTACCTTGATGGTCGTACTGCTAGTAATGGCAGTTGCAAACGGCGGGGACTTACTCAGATGAACCCTAAGGGCCCGCATCGCTATAATGTCAAAGCGCTTGAAGCAGGCTCGTCCGATTGGTCTTCGTCCTCTGCAGAAGACTGGTGAATTCTCGGCCTTGAATGTGGAAAGCTGAAAACCGAGGCCCTCCCAGCCAAGAAGAGCGCGGAAGAACTCGTCGAACCTTGCGAGATCCTGGTAATCCGGTACGGCCAGGATCACCATGGGGCTTACTTTGCGTAATACTGCGCATAGAACCAATCGCTTGAAAGATGTTTGTGTTTTCCTCGAGGCTACGATTGAGAGTTCAATTAAGCCTGAGCACCGGGTTCCTGGTGCTCTCCATGCAGGAGTCAAGCGTTGATGATGACCATATTTCAGACGACAAAGAGCGGGCAAAATCGCATTTTCTATGGCTGGTGGATCGTGGTCGCCGCATTTCTCAACCTATTCTTTGCGGTCGGGATCATTTTCTACGGCTTTCCGGTCTTCTACCCACAGTTTGTCGCCTCGCCAGGGTTCACGCGAGCTCAGGTGACCCAGGGATTTTTGCTCGGCTTTCTGGTAGTTGGACTGCCGTTCGGTTTGCTCGCTGGCGCGTTGATCGATCGAATCGGAGCCCGCTGGGTGATCCTCTCTGGAGTAGGGTTTATCGGACTGCCGTTGATTCTGATGGGATCGATGACCAGATTTTGGCAATACCAATCGCTCTGCGTTGCAGAAGTCCTCGGCTTTACGCTGGCGGGACCGATTGCCAATCAGGTTCTTGTCTCGCGGTGGTTTCGGGTGCGACGCGGCCGCGCAATGGGTTACGCATATTTGGGCCTAGGGCTGGGTGGAGTCGTTGCTCCGCCGCTGGCCAATTTCTTTATCCGTAATTTCGGATGGCGTCACGCGTTGGAGATTATCGGAGCTCTCATCTTGATTGTGCTCTTTCCTGTTGGGCTTTGGATTACGCGCTCCCATCCGGCAGAGCTGGGCCTCAGGCCGGACGGGGCCTCACCTGGTTTCGGCGAGAGTAATACTTTGGACGAACCGGTGTTCGGCGGAATTGCGGCTGCGGTTCGAACCGCAAACTTCTGGCGCATCTTAGTTGGAGCCGCACTGGCGATAGGAGCGATCAATGCCGTAATCCAGCACTTCATTCTTTCTATGAAGGACGCTGGATATTCGGCAACTACTGCAACCCGCTTCTTGTCGATTCTCCTCGCCTCGAGTCTCGGCGGCCGTGTGGTAGTGGGGTATTTTGCCGACCGCTACAAAAAGAAGAACACGATGGCGCTGTTCTATTTGCTCCTCGGCGGAGCCATTCCATTATTGTGGATCGCGCATCAGCCCATCGCAGTCTTGGCTTTCACCGCGCTGTTCGGCTTTGCCATGGGCGCGGATTACATGTTGATTCCACTGGTAACGGCAGAATGCTTTGGAGTCAGCGCGCTAGGCAAGCTATTGGCACTGATTATCATGGGATACTCCATTGGCCAATGGCTAGCTCCGTGGATAACCGGAAGAATCTTCGACGCCTATCATAGCTATAGTTTGGCGTGGACCATTTTCAGTGTCGCAGGCCTGCTAGCCGCGGCTGCGATCTATGCCGTTTCTGTTCCATCCAAACTGGCGCCTGCGAGTACCGGCATGCAGTACTCGCATCGAAGCCCGCAAGGCTGAACACCCGGTTTCACCTCCAGCGCGCGAAACGTGGATCGCCGCTGAAACGAGGCAATCAAATGTACAGCTCCAGAGGCATACGAGCTCCAGCCGTAGTATTTGCCGCCGCCATTCTGATCGCATCCTATGCCCTCTTCATGTCGACGGCGCCTTTGTATGGGAATAACCGGACGACAAGCTTGTCCATTCGAGACGACTTTCATCCGGATAGTTTGAATGCCTGGGAGATGCCTTTCCCCGAAGACTGGGAGATTCTCCAGGAGGGCAGCCTCGACTATCTTCATATGAAACGCCCCAGAGATCCTGGGGTTCCTCGCCGGCCGCTTCAGTTTGTAAGGTTGAAAGGCACAGAAGTCAGCAGCTTCGCTCTCGATGTGAAGGTACGCCGCGCAGGTGGTTCCATGATCGTGGTTTTCAACTACGTGGATACGCTTCACTTCTACTACGCCCACCTATCTAAGGATCCTGGAACGAAAGTAGACGTCCACAATGGAATATTTGTCGTTGACGGTGGGCCACGGAGGCGAATCGC
>JBPYDQ010001066.1:0-5317 GCA_051986135.1 Terriglobales bacterium
CAAAAACAGATACTTCCAGCAGAAAGGTTCGAGCATGTGATGAAAGTGACGGCCTTAACCGCCTTCGTTCTCGCCGGCGGCATGAGCCAGAGGATGGGAGCGGATAAAGCGTTCGTTCAACTGAAGGGCCAGACGTTGCTGGAACGCGTCCTCGAGCGAGCGCGTGTAGTCACTCCCGAAGTGATGATCGTGGGAGAGAGAAGCAAGTTCAAAGCGTATGGTTCGGTGGTGGAAGACGTGTTTCGCCAACGTGGACCGCTCGGCGGAATCCACAGCGCGCTGGCAGTAACCGCGACTGAACTTAATCTGATCCTCGCCGTCGATTTGCCATTTCTAGAACCGCGGTTCTTGACATACCTCTACCAGAGGGCCCAGGAAACCCATGCCATGGTTACCCTGCCGCGAGCTGCTGGCCGATGGCAACCGCTGTGTGCCGTGTATCAACAAGAATTTGGGAAGCTGGCGGAACAAGCGCTGAAAAGTGGAGATAACAAGATTGATTCTCTTTTCACGGACATTCCGCTTGCTTCGATCGACGAGCAGGAGATGGTACGAGCGGGGTTTTCCACAAATATGCTTCGCAACGTAAATACCCCGGAAGAGTTGAAAGCGGCGCTGCGGCAGTGAAGTCCAGCTATATTGCAACAGGGGAACACTGAAACATACGATTCGGCTGTCGCGATTCTGCGTATGATGGATGAAGGCGAGGGCTGAACCCTGGCCACCGAACCGGTTAATCCATGGACTCTGCTCCCGAAAACAAGCCTTACGTCCATTTCGAGCACGTCAGCAAGGCTTTTGGAGACAACCGGGTGCTCGATGACGTGAGCTTCTATGTCATGCCCGGTGAAACACTCTGCATCCTAGGCCGAAGTGGAGTCGGCAAGTCGGTGTCGCTGCATCACATCATGGGTTTTCTCAAGCCGGATTCGGGGAGGGTCATCGTTGCTTTTCAGGACGTCACCGAATATGACGAAGCGCAAATGGAAGAAATTCGCAAAAGGGTCACTATGGTATTCCAGAACGGTGCGCTCTTCGACTCACTCACCGTAGGGGAGAATGTGGCCTTTCCTCTGCGCGAGCGGCGTGATCTCAGCGAAGACCAGATTTTGCAAATCGTGGACGGGTTGCTGGAGATGGTTGGCGTTAAGGAGATGCGCAACCTGTTTCCTTCCGATCTGTCCACCGGCATGAAGCGGTCAGTCGCCATTGCCCGCGCTCTGGCGGCGCAGCCCGAATGTGTGCTCTACGACGAGCCTACGACCATGGTGGACCCTCTCATGGCACAGCTGCTTGGTGATTTGATCCGCAAGCTGAAGTTTCAACTGCACCTGACCAGCGTGGTTGTAACCCACGATATGCGCTTAGCAAAGAAGCTGGCCGATCGAATTGTATTTCTTCAGGAAGGCAAAGCGATTTTCTTCGGTACCTATCCCGAGATGGAGAACTGTGAAGAACCGATTGTGCGAGAATTCCTAGAGCTGGACCAACTGACGCTATGAACCGATCGACTCGACACTTTTGCTGGTTGGTTGTGGGACGAAACTGACGCTTAAAAAGAAACCGGGACCAAACGAAGTCTAGAATCCCTGGCTGACAAGATTTTCGAGACTGATCGTGCTGTGGCCGGGTTCGGCCTTCATCATCTTCTCTACATATTTTGCGATCAAATCAGTTTCCAAGTTGACCGCATCACCGGCCTTGAGCGAATTCAGATTCGTCCGCTCAACCGTATGGGGGATGAGGGCGATTGTGCAGCGACGGTCCTCGATGTTTGCCACCGTCAAGCTGATGCCTTCGATCGAAATTGATCCCTTATGGACAATATAACGATCCAGTTCCCGTGGAATCTCGATATCCAGCCACCAGTTTTCTGAGTTGGGAATTCGATTCAAAGCGACGAGCTTGCCCACGCCATCCACGTGGCCCTGTACGATATGGCCGCCGAGGCGTCCATCCGCCTTCACCGGAAGTTCAAGATTTACCAGGGCGCCTTCCCTGATACATGAGAATGAGGTTCGCATCCAAGTTTCCGGCGACAGGTCAGCGCAAAACGACCCCCGCTTAATATTCAATGCTGTCAGGCAGACGCCGCTTACGGCGACGCTGTTCCCGGTCCGCAATTCTTCCGGTGTTGCTTTAGCTTCGATAGTAATGCGGCGATTTTCCCCGTGCTGAGCCATGCCCGCAACACGGCCGACTTCTTCGATAATGCCGGTGAACATGAACGACCTCCAGCAGAAGGATACCTTAGCTTTCAGCACGCAGCCGTCAGCACTCGGCTTCTGACCAGCCGTTCCCGCTCTGGGCATGGGCCCCGCCGGGGAAGACTCATTCCGAATAGGGATCCCGTAAGTATCCCTCCACCGCGAAATCCTCGCCGAAGCGGTGTAGCCGAAATGATTTCACGTGAGCCGCCTCTTTGATGTGGCGGTAACCTGAGCCGCCTGCAAAGGGAACAGAACCCGTGCCGGCCAGGATCTTGGGTGCGTAATAGAGGAAGACTTTATCCACGACCTCGGCATTAAGTGCCGCCCAATTGACCATGGCTCCGCCCTCGATCAAAACGCTCGTCAGCACGAGCTCACCCAGACGGCGAACCACCCCTCTCATGTCCGGACGTCCGTCGCGCATCGGCGGCGAAATCTGCTCAACCCCAATTCCTAACGCTTGCAGCGACCGCTTCTTTCTCTCCTCAGCAAAGGAGCAGAGCACCAGAACATCATTCTTTGCTGTCTTTACCACGCGCGAGGCGTGTGGGAGCCGCAGATGGGAATCGAGGATCAAGCGCAACAGAGGGCGGCGTCTCGGGCGACCGCTGCGGTCGGTGAGCAAAGGATCGTCGGCAATGATTGTGCCGACGCCAACCAGAATCGCGTCACTCTCATGGCGGAGCTCCTGCACATGGGCCCGGGCTTCTCCGCTGGTGATCCATCCTCCGGTTGCGCCTCCAGCGCCAAGCGCGGTGGGAGTTTCCCCTTCTCCCGGGGGCGGGGCGATTTTCCCGTCCAAGGTCATCGCAGCTTTCAACGTGACCAGCGGGAGATGGTGGCGGATGTACTTAGCGAATGCCTCATTGATGCGCTGAGCTTCTTGCTCGCGCAAGCCGATGTCGACGCGTACGCCCGCGGCACGCAGCTTGGCAAACCCTCGTCCGCTCACCAGGGGATTGGGATCCTGCATGGCGGCTACCACCCTGCGAATGCCCGCCGCAATCAGGGCATCCGCGCACGCTCCGGTACGGCCTTGATGCGAGCAGGGCTCCAAGTTGATGTAAAGGGTTGCCCCCCGCGCCCTTTCGCCAGCTTGTTCGAGGGCGAGAACCTCGGCATGCCTCAGTCCGTCATAGGTGTAGGTGCCGCTTCCAATGAAATTTGCTTGCGAGTCGATTATCACTGCGCCGACAGCGGGATTTGGCGATACCAGTCCCGCACCTGCGCGTGCCAGCTCGAGCACCTTGTCCATCGCCGCTTCATCGTCGTGTTGATCGTGAGTCATTCAGGCAAGCAACGCCGGGTTCCAATCGCCTACGGTTTGCGTGGAGGAAAGAATCCATTTTCTTCTTCGGGTTCGGCCACAGCGGTGGCGCCGCTTCGGCTGCTGGGACCGGGGCCAGTCCGAACCGGGCGGCGCGCGTAGGGATCCTCCGGTTCCGGTCTTTTGCCCATCAAATTTTGCAAAGCCTTGACCAAGCCGGAAAACATGGAGCGCCGAGTCGGTCCTTCGCGGGACATTGTTTTTTCTCTGGGTCAGCCGCATCCTTATGAAAACAGAGACTCTACGAACTCTTTGGAGTGGAATGGGAGCAAATCTCCGGCTTTCTCGCCAACCCCTACGTAGCGGACCGGAACGCCAAGTTCACGAGTAATAGCCACGACCACACCGCCTTTCGCCGTGCCGTCTAATTTTGTGAGCACGATACCGGTAACTCCTGCTGCCTGAGTGAACAACCGTGCCTGCTGCAATCCATTTTGGCCGGTGGTGGCGTCCATCACCAGCAGAGTCTCATGGGGCGCACCGGCAACAATCCGCTGCGCAGTGCGCCGCATCTTATCCAACTCCGACATCAGATTGGTTTTGGTGTGCAAACGGCCGGCTGTGTCGACGATGACATAATCGGTGTTCCGTGCCGTGGCTGCCTGTAGCGCGTCGAACAGCACGGCCGCCGGGTCGCCGCCGGCCTTCGTTTTGATCACTTCTGTTCCTGTGCGTTGCCCCCAGACCTCGAGCTGCTCAATGGCGGCGGCGCGAAATGTGTCCGCTGCGCACAGCAGAACAGTTCTTCCCTCGGAACGGAAGCTCTGCGCCAGTTTTCCGATGGTAGTCGTTTTCCCGGTGCCGTTCACGCCCACCACCAGAATGACCTCAGGGGTTCCGTCCACCTTGTTCACTGGAGTTGCACATCCTTCATTCAAAATGGAGAGCAGCTCATCTTTTAACAAACGCTTTAACTCTCCTACGTCGCGGATCTGTCTACGGTCGGCCCTATCGCGCAGTTTTTCCAGGACCTCGCGAGTAGTCGTTGTACCCAAGTCAGCCCCAATGAGGGTAGCTTCCAGATCGTCCAGCGTAGAGCGATCAATTTCTTTGTTAAAGGCGACGACTTCCTCGATGCGTTCGGTCAGGTTCTCGCGCGTGCGCGTGACCGCCTCTTTCATGCGATCGAAAAAGCCCGGCTTCTGCTCGGTGCTGCCAAAAAGGGTTTGAATCATATAAGAGGGATATCCGAGTCCCATTGCAATTATAGCGGTGCGTGCGGCACCCAAGCTGCGACGAGGAGAACATCAGCGGAATCAGGGACAATCATCGGATTTCTTTATCGAAGGATGGCAAAAAAGCCTGTCAGCCTCGCATTTTGTCGAGCCCAGCTTCCCGATCGGCGACGTGTGTCCCAGAGGCGTCTCGGGAAGCTGCCCTGCTGCTGGCGGGGAGCTGTTAAGCACGGGAAGCAGCAGCAACTTGGACGACCCGCTGAATCCTATGTCCCCACGCTCAAACACCCTGTTCAGGGCGGCGCCAGATTCCGGATCCAGCCGTTTCCCTGCCCGGGAATAGACGATCGGAAGGGCGTCGAGCGGATCGTGTGCGGTCCGATAGGGACGATTCGTAGTGGCCGCATCGAAGGTAGCGGCGACCGCGATAATTCGTGCCAGCAATCCGAGCACCCTTCCATCCGTAGGATAACCGCGCCCGTCTAATGCATCAGAGCCGGTGCTGGTATGAGATGTGTCGCGGTGCTCGGAATCCTTGACCTATTTGCTACCTGGGGGCGAAAGATTAAAGATTCGTGAAAGAGCGAACCCGGAGAAGTGGACTC
>JBPYDQ010001067.1:0-7866 GCA_051986135.1 Terriglobales bacterium
TCCCTCCCAGGCCGGTTGCGCCATAGCTCTGATTCGCTTGTCCAAACAGCGGTGAGGTAATGTCGCCGATGATCGGACCCGGATTCTGGTGGTTCAAGATATTGCGGAGCGACACTGAGATGGAAATTGTGTACCGATGGCCTTCGGAACTGGTAGCGCTGCCGTTAGAGGATGCCGCAGATCGAGCTACGGCAGGGCGTCCGCCAAACTCGAACAGCTTGTTGAGTCTAAGATTCAAGAGAATGTACCCCTGTCCTCGGCCATAGTTCCGCGACAATGTTGGCTCGCCAGGCGCAGGATTGGGATCGAGCAACCCGTACCGAGTCTGAATGAGTCCGGGTTTGTTCGGATCGGTTGGTATTCCCGGTCGTGCATTGAACAGCGTGTCCCCGTAGATGTCGCCGCCGGTCGTGATGTCGAACGGCGGCCCGGAGCGCATCGTCAGCATGGGAGAAATACGGAATTTCCACCGCTCGTAGGAACCACCGATGACTACTGAGTTTCGTATGTCTGTGGCCGCGGGCCCATATTCCCCGGCGAAATTGTATGGACTAGCAGGCACCGTGCTGAGGCCGTCGGTGTTGCTGAGGGCTCGATTGAATGTATATGTGCCGAAGAACGAAACGGCGGAACTCAAGCGAGAATTTGCAGTAACTATGACTTGATTCTGATTGTAGAGCCCGTCGGACACCATCTGAAACACGGGAGCAGCAAAACCGAGTGGGAATATGCCGCTGCCGGGCACGGATGGGTTGAATGTTCCTGGCAGAGGCGCATTCTTGTCTTCGGTGCGGAGTTGGTGCAACCCGTGCGTGTTGGAGTAGGTCACGGCGATCGTAGTGTTTCGAGCCAGCTGCCGCTCGACGCTCAACACAGACTGCGCTAAGTAGGGTGACCTCAATGATGGACTGAGATCCTGAATGGAGGAGGGAACGGTAATCGCAGGGGCGACGGGGAATGAATCGGGGTTATGGACGGCGTATTGCTGCTGCGTGACTCCGTTGAACCGGAGAGCGGTGATTACGTTTGCCAACGCAAAGCGGTCATAGAACATGCCAAAGCCAGCCCGGAACACGAATCTCGAATTATCTGGGCGCCACGAAAGTCCGAGTCGTGGCGCAAAATCGCGCCAATCGCTCAAATTCGTCTGCCACTCGTATCGAAGCCCGGGGGAGATGATGAGATTCGGGCTTATACGCCACTCATCACCGAAGAATGCTGCAACGTCAGCTTGATCTGCCACAAGCCTCGGGTTTCCCGCATTCGTCAGGAACTGGGTCGCACCACCGCCAAGTGCGCGGATCTGGGCGGGAGAATACCCGAGCTGTTGAAACAACAAAGTCCGTCGATAGCGCTCGCTCGACTGCAAAGGAATGAGAATCGGATTTCCGTTGCCATCGAGAATTGGTTGGTTATTCGCGTTTAATTCGGGCCCGATGGCGCCGGCAAAGGTGAACGTACCCGCGAAATTTGCCAACGAAAGATTGGAATCGGAGGTTTCTCGCACCCTGACTCCAAAATGAAACGTGTGGCTATTATGAATCAGCGTTACATAGTCCTGAACTTCAAAATTGTTCTGTGTGTCGTATACCGGACCAAGCTGCGAGCCACCGCCGATGAAGGCTCCGAGAACCTGGACTTCCGAGCCAGACGCATTCGGCAGAGTAGAGCTGCCAATCCGGAAGAACTGAAACCTCGCCTGGTTCACCAGGCTATTTCCAATGGTTGCCGTCTCGCTGGCCTGAAAGGTATGGCTGAGGAAATGGACATGGTTGGAAAGTGACTCCAGATTCAAACTGCCGACGCCCGAGTCCCGTATATTGGCCTGCTCGACTCGGTAGAGAAATGTAAACGCGTTATTCGCATCCAACTTGTAGTCGACGCGGGGAGAAACGATGATCCGGCGCTGTGGCACAGTGAAGACGGAATTAAAAGGGCTAATGGTGAAGGCAGGTTGGTCAACAACGAAGCCATTAATGATTGCGCCATTGTCTATTGCAGCGCCCTCAACATCAAGAAAGTAGGAAAGAGCACGATTAAAAGGCCCTCCGATATTTCCACCGTACTCGCGGAGCAAAAAGGGGGCCTTCTGCTGGGCGTAGGGATCGCGCGCATTCCACACGCTGTCGCCAATATTGAAGAAGGTCTGCCCGTGCACTTGTTCTCCGCCGGACTCGGTCGAAATCTCAATGCGGCCGTAGCCAAGCTTGTCGTACTCGGGAGAGAACGGGTTCTGATTAATTTTGATGTCTCGAATCGATTCCTTGCTGGGCAGAGTGCCCCCGCTGAAGCCATCGATAAACATCTGACCGCCACTGGGACCGGCAGAGGGTCCAGCGAGAGCTTCGAGATCCTGAGCCAAGTCTTCTTGGCTATCTCCTAGTGATTGCAAATCGTCTCCGCGCAGCGTTATAGAGCTGGCATTATTAACATTTTCTGTGCTGATGCTCGGCCCGGTCTCTTCCTCCACTTCTACCTTCTGCTTTTCAGCCTGTACCCGCAGGGTCAGATTTGCAGTTTGGGCACCCTCCTTCAGAATCAATAAGAGCGGTTCCTTAGTCGCCATTCCTGGCGCTGATGCCTGCAAAGTGTAGCTGCCCGGCATAAGTTGCGGAAAGGAGTAGCTGCCGTTTTGATCGGAAGAGACATTGCGTAGCGTGCCGGACTTGTCCTCGAGGGTGACGGTAGCGCCGGATACGCGAGCTCCAGTCTGATCGGAAACAGCTCCGTGCAAGGTAGAGTTCTGGGCTTGAGCAACCGAAATTAAGAAGATTGCGGCACATGAAAAAAGCCTGATACCCGTTCGTACACAAGCGATCGCCGCATGGAGCACTTCGGACAGGTCCCATCTGCTCATTCGAAAAATCACAGAGAGTCATTATGGCATCCGTACATGAAGGCAACATGAACGCGCTTCGGAAAGATTTCTTCGAAATTTTCAGCTGGTGAAAAGATGTGGCGAGGATGGCTCGCCACAAGTACAACTTCTGTCATCTCAGTCGACCGAGCGAGGTCAAAACTGAGTCCGCCACGATGAGTACTCAGGCCAGCGACTCATAGTATCTTCCGCCCATGCCGTGGATCTGTCCTGGTGGCAAGATGTACAGGGATTGGGAATCCTGTATTTGTCTGTCATAGAAGGTGGAATGAAACGAAAAGTGTGAGCGTGAACAAAGGTGCTCGGCACACCTTCGGTTTCAATTGCTGGCATGTGGCAGGCGACACACTGGCTTCCCGTGCTGCCAGCTTTATGATGAGTGTGTTCTTCGATACTGACCTCTCGCGGACCGTTCGCGGATCTAGGGCTATGACAATCCAAGCAGATTTCGGCCGCAGGCCTTCTCAACTGAGCGTAGTTTGACGTTCCATGTGCATCGTGACATGAGGAACAGGTGATCCCATGGCGGTACATGACGCTCTGCACGAAATCATTGCCTTGCATGCGATTCTTGTGCGCCGTGCAATCGGGGAAGTAATAGAAGGTGGTTTGACCAAGCGTGCAGTCTTCGAGTTTCCAGAAATCCCGCAGCCTCAAACCGACGTGATACCCGACCGGCCAGTCGTAATATTTTCCGTTAAGAGGATTGGTCAACGGCTGCCCCTGCGAGTGGCACTGTATGCATGTGTCACTTGCCGACACTGACTCCATTTCTGCTGGATTCACAACGTTGCCTCTCGAGGGATCGATGACGTGCTCACTACCTGGCCCGTGGCAGCGTTCGCAGCCGACGTTCCACTCCGCCACATGCTTGGTTTGAGTGTTATAGTCCACCGAATGGCAGCCATCGCAGGTTGGACCCGTGGGCCGCTGCATGTTGTCCGGAGGATACAGCGATCCCCACCAATCTCCACCTTTCACTGGAACCATGTAGGGAAGCCATTTGTGAGTGCCGATGTCCCACTGTACCGGCAAGGGGAAGTAATCATCTCCGATCTTTGTAAGGTAGCGTTGCTTCCAGAGGCTGCCGTAGACGAACGCCACTTTTTCTTGGGTAAACCGCGCTATGCCGTTGGAGGCTAGATCAGGAATGATGGCGTCGGGATGACTCCGCGGAGCACGCACGACGTTTGCCATTGGCGTCTTTTTCCAGCGCTGATAGATCTGGGCGTGACATTTTTCGCAAGCTGGGGAGCCGACATAATGGGCTGAAAGACCGGTCATGGCCTGTTGTGACATTTCCTCAGGGTTGAGCGGACGGAAGGTTCGGATAAAGAGAACCAGTTTCCAACTGTTGCTTGACGATTGACCGTGCGGATGACCCCAGGCCGGCATGCCGGTGAACTGAACTCCGTTTTCAATGATGTAGTGGATTTCGCCGTCAGTAAGAAGTTGGGTTTGGGATGCTCGCAGATCGGGGACTGGCGGATAAAGATGCTGACCGACCTCGGTATTTCCGCTGCCCTCGATTCCATGACAACTGGCGCATTGGCTTAGAAAGTATTCTCGACCCTGTTGCATGGCCTCCGACATTGGGCGGAACGGATTCTTCTGGCTTCGTTCGGTTTTGGGGATTGCCAAGTTTCGCACCGCCCGAGCTAGGGCAGCTTCCGCCGGTAACGGCCTCGCGGTAGCGCGGAACCCTCTGCGAACCAAGATGGCCACCCCAATGACTCCAACCATTGCGAGAATGAGGAGCGCCAAGAGGAATGGCCTTAAGACTCTCATTTCCGACCGCCTTCCGTGCTTGATGCTGGGCGTGTCACATACACGCGTATTTTAGCCGTGTGTCGCCTTTGCGCGGGCACGCCAAGCGGCTTTCCCCACTCCGAAACAAGCAGAACCCGCCTGCCAGCGCGACAGAGTCGGGTAACCCGCGATTCGGTCATACTGGTTGGGCATTTTTCCGTTCGAAAGCCGCGAGGTACCCGTCGCCCTGCGGACATAGACTCGGCGCCGACCCGAATCGTAGAGGAGATCGTCCGTCTTGCCAGGGATTTCGCCGGCTGGGACTTGCTTACCGGTTTGGGTATCAGAGACCAGTAAGCGGGGAGGTGTCCACACTCCAGGAATAGGCGATGATGGGTTTCGTCGAGCACCATGGGAAATTGTCTTCCGCAGAAATCGGCCAGCATGCCTGCTCAGAACGCTTGGTGGTGGACGATGACCTCGATTTCCTTCTTGACGGGTACACTCATTAAAATACATGACCCCGACCATTGTCGGCTGCTGGACGCGGTGGTTGTACGCACCATGTCTGCGAAAACTTGGAATGGATTAGCAGTTATGACTTGCTTCGCAGTGAATTATGAGTCTTCCATCCGGAGATACAGCGCTATTTTCCGAGTGTGGCCGGGTCCGACAAGCGGACATTTGTTGCCGTTGTGCCGAGCGATCATCCTTAAGCGTCGGGTGGCGTAAGTAAGGCTATGATTCACCTTGGGAAAGAACTCAACAGTCTGGTGTCCCCGACTGTGAACATGCGGCTTTGTCGCTGCGATAGAAGTGATGACCATCAGGGGAGGAGTTCTAATGGTTGGTTCTGACTTACAGGGGTATGGCACCTTCTTCCGCGGGCTGCTCTTCGCCTCGCTGATCTTGGCACTGGGTCTCTTACTCCGCGCCCAGAAGCCTGCCCGACCTGCCGACCCTGGCTACGAGATCGTCGTCGAACACAATGTGATGATCAATATGCGTGACGGCGTGCCCCTGGCATGCGATATTTATCGACCCGCGATGAATGGCAAGGCCGCGGAGGGAAAATTCCCGGTCATCTTGGAACGAACGCCTTATAGTAAGCAAACGGTTGAAAGCTGGGCGCGCTATTTTGTTCCCCGCGGATACATCGCCATCGGACAAGACGTGCGCGGCCGGTATGGTTCCAAAGGAAAATGGCGTCCCTTCCGCGACGACGGTCCGGACGGGTTCGACACCCTGAAATGGATCGGCACCCAGGGGTGGTCTGATGGCCGTGTGGGAACGGTGGGGACGTCCTACCCAGGGGGTACGCAGCATGCGCTGGCGCTGGCCGATCCGCCCTTCCTGGCGGCGATGATACCGGCGGACGCCATGTCCGACTTCGGCCGCTACGGGGTACGTCATAACGGCGCGTTCGAGATGCGCTGGATGAATTGGATTTTCAATATCGGGGGTCCGGAAGGGAGCCGTGCTGCGCGTGATCCCAACACAAGAGAAGCACTCCTCAAGCTCGGCGAACAAGTGCGCGAGTACGCCAAAGGCATGCCCCTGCGGCGTGGGACGACTCCGCTGAAGCTTAATCCCGAATATGAAGACTGGCTGGTCGAAGCGATGTCGCACGGCGACTATGACTCGTTCTGGAAAGATGCCGGAGCTGACGTCGTGGCCCACGCGGCCGAATATAAGGATATCCCCGTCTATCACCTGGGCGGGTGGTACGACTCGTGGGGTACACAGGTGGCTAACCTGAACTATGTCACTTTGAGCAAGGCCAAGAGAAGCATGCAGCGCTTAATCATGGGTCCATGGACGCACGGCGGGCGCACCCGCAGTTACGCTGGCGAAGCGGAGTTCGGCCCAGAGGCGGCCATCGATTTCGATGCCTTTGAGCTACGTTGGTTCGACCACTGGCTGAAGGGAATTGAGAATGGAGTGGATCGCGAGCCGCCAGTGCGGATCTTCGTGATGGGCGGCGGTGACGCGCACCGCACCTCCGAGGGCCGCGTTTTCGTAGGTGGACATTGGCGCAAGGAGAGCGGATGGCCGCTAGCTCGCGCTGTCGAGACGCCATACTACCTGCGAGCGAACGGTGTTCTCTCAGCGGACAAGCCGACAATGGAAGCGCCGTCCACCTATCAGTTCGATCCGCAGCATCCGGTACCAACGCTAGGAGGGAACATATCCTCGCACAACTCTCCGCCGTCGCACAAGAACACGATTACTCGCCCAGGTGACAGCAATAATCTGATGGAACAGGGCGCCTACGATCAACGTTGCCGTCCCGAAATTTGGACCTGCGAAGATAGCCGCCCACTCTCGGCGCGAAACGACGTGCTGGTGTTTCAGACCGAACCGCTGGCTCAGGACATGGAGGTCACCGGACGGCTCATTGTTCATTTCTGGGCTAGGTCGAGTGCGTCAGATACGGACTTCACTGCCAAGCTTATTGATGTCTATCCCCCGAACTCCGACTTTCCGGCAGGTGTGGACTTAAACGTTGCCGACAGCATCGTGCGTGCTCGCTACCGCGACTCACTGGAGCACTCCGCCTTGATGAAGCCAGAAACGGTTTATCCATTTACCATCGAGATGTATCCCACGTCATTGCTGTTCAAGAAGGGGCACCGCGTTCGTCTGGATATTTCCAGCAGCAATTTTCCGCGTTTTGATGTTAACCCGAATACCGGTGAACCGCTGAACGACAATCGGCACTGGGCCTTCGCGCTGAATACCATATACCACGACGCGCAACACCCGTCGCATATCGTGCTGCCCGTAGTTCCGGGAGTTTTGTAGCGCTGAGGCCGAATAGATCAAGGTCACCGGCCTAATTCACCACGGTTAAGCTCGCCAGGTCGCGGTGTATACCTGGTCGTTAGTGGAGTTGCTTTCGAGCGCCGTCGGAGACTACAAGGCTGTCCTGACCAAGCTGGCACACACTGAATGGAAAGGACCGCGAGTTGTCTGATGCCATTCAGTTCCCGCGGTCCCAATCGCGTGTAGTCGTCGGCGATGATCTTACTGGATGCGCCAGCCGTACCCAGTCAACATTCGGTTTAAAAAAGAGGCGCTCGGCGACAAGTTATTCAAACTATTGGTCGAGAAAGCTTCCAGCGCCTTACTGCTGATGACCGGCCAGAGCTGATATGCAGGGGCACAAGCGGTGAATGGCCGACCTAAAGTCGGCGCACCTGTGCTGCTCGATCGCATTCGCAATGACCAGCTCTATC
>JBPYDQ010001068.1:0-3526 GCA_051986135.1 Terriglobales bacterium
GCCCTCTTGCCTGGAGTAAATTCTTCGAAGACAACCCGGCGTTCTTCATGGCCGTTAACGGACAGATGGCGTTCCCGAGCGGCGCTGCCGCAAAGAGTGGCATCCAGAATGTTGCGCTCGCCCTCAAGCATATCGAGTTGAAGTGGGGTGACGATTTGCGGATCGATCCTCTCACACCCGAACTTGCGGTTGTGGCAGCTCCTTGGCACGAGATCCAGATCGATGCTGGCGGGCACAGAGTCGAGGAGACCGGGTTCTTCACCGGACTCGCTGAACTTCGAAACGGGCGCTGGCAGTTCCGCAACGTCCATTGGTCTTCACCTATGCCTCCCACACCCGATCGATAATTGTTGGATGAGCCTTTCTCTCGGTAACTTTGGTACTGGTTCCAACCTTTCCGGGAATCCGGTTCCCCAGGAGTCGGGGTTCCTAGGTTTCAATTCCATACTGCTATACTCGACCTCGTGAAGATCGCGGCAAGGGCATTACTTTTGGTCTTCTTTATCGCGGTTGCAACGCCTCAGATCCCCGTAAGTCGCAAAAACCGGCAAGGTTCCCTGCGCAAAGCCGGCGATCCGGTTAATCAGGCGCATTCCTAACGCCTGTCGTTTGTGACAGGTCCCACCATCTGCGTCAACAGATACCCTCGCATCAAACTCGATGAAGGAGCGATGCCGATGAATCTGCCGCTCGAAGCAAAGAGGTGGAATCGGTTCGTTGCGTTGTTGGCCAGCGCCTTCTTTTTTCTGTGCCTACCAATAGGAACAAACGATGAAATTCGATGTTCGAGGTCGAATCGACCGATGTCCGGATGACCGGAGGACGCGAGTGAAGCGCGACGACTTACAACTGTATGGGAGGATTTGTGAAATGCTCGTGTTACTTCTTGCCGTAGCGACCGCTTTGTCAGCCGCTGCGCAGCACAACAGCCGGATTTCCCTCGATTGGGCCGGCACCTACGGAGGAGTCTTGCCCTGCGCTGACTGTCCGGGCACGAAAACCAGGCTGACGCTCAACTACGATGGCTCCTACCGGCTGGTCACCCAGGCTCAGGGATCGCAGAATGCGGAGAAGTCCGTCATGGGGGTCTTCACGTGGCAGCCCAGTGGGAACGCCATTACCCTCGACGAACACGGCGGCCGACAGCAGTTTTCCGTGGGCGAAGGGCGGCTCACACTGCTGCGCCCGGAAGGCGGCGCTGCAGCAGATGTGGTGCTAACGCTTGGTGCGCCTCACGGCGAGGACTTGGAGCAACAACTTGGGCGCTATCGTTGGACGCTTGTGTCCGCCACCGATGCCAACAATCGCCGCATCGCCGGTCTGCCTCCCGGCCGAGACCGTCCCGTAGTGCTCGACTTCGCTGGCTCGCGGCTGAGCGTCCAGGGGCCGTGCAACCGGCTCGTCGGCGGGTATAAAGTCACTGACGCCGACCAGCTCGCTGTCAACGAAGGCGCGTCCACCAGGATGGCCTGCCATCCGGCCTTGATGCGCGCGGACTCCGCTCTGTTCAATCTGCTGGCCAAACCGCTGCAAGTCCAGATGACCGGTCGCCCCTCCGCGCGGCTGCAGCTGATATCTCCTGGCAATGGCACGCTAAACTTCACCGGCGAACCTACTCCGGAATCGCTCTACGGGGCCGGTACCACGGTCTTTCTCGAAATCGCCGCCCAATCGGTTGCCTGCCCGAATCCGCCGTCGCCCAACACCCGCTGTCTGGGGTACCGCGAGCGGCACTATGACGACAAGGGCCTGGCGGTCGGAACTCCCGGCGAATGGAAGCCTCTGACCGTCAATATCGAGGGCTTCACCCATCGCGAAGGCGTACGCAATGTACTGCGGGTCAAGCAATTCCAAGGCCCGGCATCCGCTGGCGGCGCACCCTCCACCATCTATGTGCTCGACCTGGTGGTGGAGTCGGAAACCGTAAAACCGTAAAGCGTTGCCGCAATGGCCGCGACAGCGAGGTGGTGAAGATGACGGTTGTAATCAGGCGCTGGCTGGTACTTGACCTTACGAACTATGGCACGGCCCGGCTCAACACCAGGATCGGTGACCGCCCATGATGTTGACCGAAACGC
Organism: Terriglobales bacterium; assembly: GCA_051986135.1. Taxonomy (GTDB): domain Bacteria; phylum Acidobacteriota; class Terriglobia; order Terriglobales; family Acidobacteriaceae; genus Gp1-AA122. The sequence continues at coordinate 2,079 of JBPYDQ010001068.1, forward strand.
GCTCGTCTTCGACCCCGTGGCTGCTAAAACCCATCGCCTGGCTTTGGACTGGGCTGAGATTCCTATTCACCTTCCTTGTCATGGCCTGGGCGACACTTGCGCTCTATTGGTCGAATCTTCCGTGGGCCTGGCTACGCTTGGTTTTGGCAATCGCGTTCGCGGCGTTCGGCATCTATGCGCTGTGGTGGAAGCGAAGCCGGTGGGCATATCTTGCCTTCGCCGGGTTGTTCCTCGCCGTGGTTGTTTTGTACGCGTCTATCCAGCCTTCGTTCAACCGCGCCTGGCAAACAGACGTGGCCGTGCTGCCGCAGGCGCTCCGTGATGGCGACCACGTGTTGCTGAAGAATTTTCGCAACTTTGAGTATCGCTCGACCACGGACTTCACGCCGCGCTATGAATCGCGTGAAGTATTGCTCTCACATCTGACTTCGCTGGATTTCTATGTCTCCTACTGGATGCCCGCACCGGTGGCGCACACATTTCTGAGTTTCAATTTCGATAACGCGCCTCCGGTGTGCATCTCGATTGAAGCGAGACGACAGATCGGACAGGGATTTGACCCTCTCGCCTCACTCTTCAAGCAATTCGGCTTGATCTACGTCGTGGGAGATGAGCGAGACATCGTGCGGGTACGCACGAATTACCGCCACGAGGACGTGTATCTTTATCACATCGAAGCATCCTCCGAAAATGCGCGCCGGCTCTTCCTCGTCTACCTTGACCGCATCAACGAACTTGCAAGCCGGCCGGAGTTTTACCATCTCCTCAGCAACAGTTGCACCATCAACATCGTGCGTTATGCGAGGATCGCCGGTAAGCTCCCCGACTTTGACATTCGTTTCTGGATTAATGGGTATTCCGATCGGGGCCTGTATCGGGCGGGCTTGCTGGATCCCGCCCTGTCTTTCCAAGAGTTGCGGCGTCGTGCATGGATCAATCGCTCGGCCCAAGCTGCCGGCGATGCTCCGGACTTCTCCCGGCGTATCCGAGCGTCCCTGCCTGCGGCGCAACCATGACGTTCCACCTTCCCCGGATGCCCTGCGCACCCCAGGGGCACGGAATGGCACCATGAGTCGCGACGAGGTCACCGGTCTGTTAAGGGCGGCAGCGGTCAATTGGGTGCACGACTACGCGCAGAGCATGGGTGCGGCCTTGGCTTTTTACGCGATGTTTTCGATCGCCCCCCTTTTACTGATCGTCAGTTCCATCGCCGGCCTTGTCTTCGGCGAAGGAGCTGTCCGCGCTGAGATCTTTTATCAACTGCAGAGCATGCTCGGAACGCCGGGCGCTTTGGCCGTACAGGGCCTGCTGGAAAGCGCGCGCAAGCCGACCGGGAGTGTCCTGGCGGTGGTTGTCGGCATTGTTTTCCTTATGATCGGCTCGACCGCCGTGTTCGCGGAACTGCAGGACGCGTTCGATCGCATCTGGCGGGTGCCGGCAAGGATCAG
>JBPYDQ010001069.1:0-3754 GCA_051986135.1 Terriglobales bacterium
AGTTTCACGCTTCACTACAGAACGGTCGGGACTGGACGCCCTTTGCTGTTGTTGAGCGGGGGCCCGGGCTTTGACGTGGATTACATGATGCCCTTGGCGCAGAAACTAGGCGCTTCGTACCAGTGCATTCTGCTCGAACAACGTGATTGAAGTTTTAGGAGTACCGAGGCTATTAGCTGACAAAAGCAGGTGCACCTCTGTGTAGTCTCATTTGCGTCTTGACGGCTGGAATTGCCTCCGTTTATCGATCTGCTGGGAAGGATGCCATGTGGCGACCTGAGATCCACTCAGGGTGCGAAAATAAAATCCTGGACAAAACGGGTTGGTCGGCCGATATTGAGGGGGCTGGTGAGATTGAACTCGGAAACTCAAGGTGCCGGTCGATTCTCCCTGCGAGTGGATGCCATGAACCTGAACTGCCGTTCTACGCATCAATCGTGAAGCATTTCCCATCGACCGTATTGGATCCAATTGCATCCATGAGTCCTACGCAAGAACAGATGCATTGCATGCGCTCTTGAGCAGAGCCTAGGTCCTGCATAACGAAAAGGTGACGATGTCGCCGGTCACCGGGAAAAAACGTCCGATCTTCAGATATCTAATCCTGGGGTGTCTTCTTGTTGCCACACTGACCTATGAAGTGTTGGCGACGAAATACCGCCACGCAGATTGGTTCGGTCAGCAGCGCATTTGGACGCCTTTCCATATTTATCCGCCGAGTAAGGGTATCGGCCAATCTGCCGGTCAAGTGGGATTCCTGGCAGCGGAAGCAAGCGAAGCCGGACTCCACTCCGGTGATATCGTCGTTCTATCAATGGGCGGCCGCTAGCCGGCACGGCAATGCTGGGCGAAGAAAGCAATCGGACCGCCCCTGGCGGAGTTCTGTTCTTAACTATTCGCCGTCTGAACAGCAATGGAGAAGTTGTCAAAGAAACATTGAGAGTGCGGCGTCCTAATCGGCTGCCTGCTTTGGGCCTGCTGCCCACGATAATGGTTACCGTATTGCCGTATCTCCCGGTGCTGCTGGGATTTTGGGTGGCCTTTGCGCGGCCGCACGATCCGTTGGCCTGGCTGGTGCTTGCACTGATGCTCGTGTACGCCACTGCTTACGACCCAGGCGCAGAATACTGGCCGAGGTGGCTGCGGGGTTTTGGCGTTGCTTTTAACTCTAGCAGTAGATTGCTACCGATTTGGCTGCTTTTGTTTGGCATCTACTTTCCTGAGGGTTTTCCTGCTGGCAGCCGCTGGGAGACGTTAACCAGATGGAAGTGGATCCTGATCGGTCCTTATGCACTCTTTGCCCTGGCATCCATTCTGCTCGCAGTCAGCAACTTGGAAAACTGGAACGCCTTACGCCTTCTTCGCGACCTGCCCACATGGATCGGCACGCCACTAGCATTCCTTGCGATTGCCTTGGGTCTCCTCTCCCTAGCGGCGAAATACCGGGGCGCAATCTCTCTGGACTCCAAGCGGCGCCTGCGCTTGCTTTTCGCGGGCACCGTCGTCAGCGTGGCCCCTTTGTTTCTCATGATCCTGGTGGAGATCATTGGCAAGTTTTCTTTCGAAGAGCGCTATCCGGGTCTCGCCGGGTTTACAGCTTTGCTGTTTTTTCTGTTCCCATTTGTCCTGGCCTACGTAATCTTGGTACGTCGCGCCATGGACGTCCGCATAGTGTTGCGGCAGGGCCTACAGTACGCCTTGGCAAAGAACGGAGTCCGCCTTATCCAACTGTTGCTTACGATCGCGATCTTTTCCGCCGCGGTCACTCTGGTGGCCGGCCATAGCAGCAACCGTCTGCGCGAACTGGCGGTGATCGCGGGAGGATTGGCTCTCGTGTCGGCCATTGGCCAAGGGTCCGAACAACTGCGCCACTGGGTCGACAAGCGTTTCTTCCGCGAGTCCTATAGTGCCGAATTGGTGCTTAGCGAACTCAGCGACCACGTGCGCACCATAGTGGAACCGAAACAGCTTCTTCGGATCGTCGTAGACCGCGTCTCCGAGAGTTTACATATCGAGAAAGCGGCTGCCCTGATGGTCGTTGGAAATCCGTCAAGTCTGGCGTATTTTCATGGATACAGTACATTGCCGGACTTTAGTTTTTCTCCGCAATCGACAATCGTGAGGGAACTCGAGGAGAAGAAAGCGCCGATCCGGGTTGATATGGATGCCATAGGACCATCCATCAGCCCAGGAGAACTGCGGGAGCTGTTGCAGCTCGGAGCTGAGGTTTTGCTCCCACTCTCAGGCCGTGAACAGTTACTTGGATTTCTTAGCTTAGGAGCCAAACGCTCGGAGGAGCCGTTTACCAACAACGATCTTCGGCTGCTCAAGTCAGTTGCGGTCCAGACCGGGCTGGCGCTGGAGAATGCGCAACTGATGGCTGCCGTTACCGAAGAAGTTGCACTTCGAGAGAGACTCAATCGAGAAGTCGAGATCGCACGCGAGGTGCAAGAGCGCCTCTTCCCCCAACGTCTTCCCCTAATCGAGGGGCTCGACTACAGCGGTGCCTGCCGGCCGGCACAAGGCGTGGGCGGCGATTACTATGATTTCCTAGCTTTACCCAGCGGTGGACTGGGCATTGCGATCGGCGATGTTTCCGGCAAGGGCATCAGTGCTGCTCTATTGATGGCAAGCTTAGAGGCGTCGTTGCGTGCTGAAGCCGCACGCGCATCTGAATATCTTCCCGATCTAGTCAGCAATATAAATCGTCTTATTTATGAGGCTTCGAACATCAATCGTTATGCGACTTTTTTCTATGGCGAATATGCTCCCGCACGGAGGGAATTTACTTATGTAAACGCTGGTCATAATCCGCCGATGTTGTTTCGAGGGCGCGGGACGAACGTGGTTACCCGCTTGACCACCGGAGGGATCGTGGTTGGCCTTTTTGAGGCGGTTTCCTATCAGCAGGAAGCTGTGACTCTGGAAGCTGGTGACATTCTAGTTGCGTTTACCGATGGCATCACCGAAGCCATGGATCATGCCCAAGCAGAGTTTGGCGAAGAACGGCTGATTGATACCGTAAAGGCCTGCAACGATATGAGATCAACGGAGCTCCTCGCGCACATCATGCAGGCCACTGACGCATTTACCTCTGGTGCCAAGCAGCACGATGACATGACATTGATTGTGATCCTGGCAGTTTAATGAGCAACCGTTTGGACAACACAACACACGTGCTTCCGACGTGCAGGATAACGCTTTGGGGGAGAGGTCAATCCCAGCCCAGGATTGTCCGGGTGCGTTCGTGCTCTGTGACTTGGCGCTGAGTCCGGGTCGATCTCAGCGCCAATCGCTAAGCGGGTTCTTTGCGGGAAACCGCCGCATTGAACACCGCGCATCGTGCGAGGTGTTGTTCCAACGCTTGCAAGGACCGCTCGACCGCAAGCTTGCCCGCATATAGCTCATATACCGCCACGCGGTAACGGCAGCCTCCACGGATAGCACCTGCACCGTCACGCTCTGGGTTGTAGCGGGGATGGCGCGGGCACTTTACGCGGACAGATCGGCGCACCTGGAGATTGATCTTCAGGCGCAACATAGATCTCACCTCTCTTCGATGGAATGTTTGCGCTAGCTTGGGGCGTACCAAGCTAGTCGATCCGGATGTGACTTCTGCGTTCGAGGCGGGCTCCGGCAACGGTTTCACCTCGCAGCAGTGCATCCCGAACCAGCTGGGTATTGGGTTGGGTGTTGACAATGGCCTCGAGGAATTCTCCTCTCAGCCCGACAGGAAGATGCTCCAGCATCTCTT
>JBPYDQ010001070.1:0-3719 GCA_051986135.1 Terriglobales bacterium
GAGTCCAGAACGGATGTCGAGCTTTCGGATAGGCCAAAGAAGGTCGCGACGGAGCAGGGCACGGAAATTCATCGCACCTTTCAATCGATTCTGAGGTCGGCGCAATTCAGATATTCCCGTTCCCGTATCAAAGTATCTCCAACAAAGGATGTTCAGTCACCGTCACTCGTGAAAGAAGGACCGGGGAAGCATCGGCGCCGGAGTTCTCTCTCCAGCAGCAAGGGAAAGATCGTGCGGGTACCTCGCAGGCGAATTTGCCTGAGGCATCCTGGACACAAGTTAAGTATTTCCGCCAAGAGTTCGCAGCACTTGCTCATTGATTTGGCATTCAGCAAGGGTGGGTGTCACAAAACCATTATTCGATATATAGGGCGGATGAGCTACTGTCTCCTTTGTCACGATAGGCTCTGCCCACCCGCAATTCGTCTCCTCAAAGGTCATCGGTTCGGCTGGAATTTTCAGGCTTGGGTGATTTACCAACGTCTTGTATTGAGGATGTCGTATCGACTGATCTCGAAAGCTATCTACGATCTTTTTTCAGAACCCCTGCCTATAGAGACGTCAGCCAGCTTTGTTGAGAGATTCGCCGAATACTATCAACGCACAGCGGATCTGCTGACGCGCAGAATTTTGAGCGGACCAGCTGTGCATCTCGATGAGACAAGGATAAATATTCTGGGTGCAGATCAATACGTTTGGGTCCTTACCGACAGCGTCCGTGTGGTCTTCCTGTTGCGAGCAAACCGCGAAACTGCATTTCTGAAGCCACTATTTGCCAGTTTTAGGGGCACCGTCATCTCCGATTTTTATGGGGGATACGACGCTCTTCCTTGCAAGCAGCAGAAATGCCTGGTCCATCTGGTCAGGGACTTGAACGATGATCTTTGGAAGAATCCATTTGACGAGGAGTTTGAGCGGTTTGTCGTAGCCGTCCGTGATTTGCTCGCTCCGATTCTCGAGGACGTTCATCGGTTTGGCCTTAAGGCCCGCCACCTTCGCAAACACCAAAGCCGGGTCGATCGCTTCTACCGTGAAATGATCACGGGACAGGCTTCGGTGGGCGACACGACAGCTCGATACCGCAAGAGGTTTGAGCGGTACAAGGAATCTCTTTTTTCCTTTATTGAGGATGACGGCATTCCATGGCACAACAACGTTGCGGAAAGAGCGCTTCGCCACTTGGCAGTCCAGCGGAAAATCTCGGGCGCGTTCGGTGAGAAGGGTGCCGTTCAGTACCTCCGTCTGCTTGGTATTGCACAAACCTGTCGTTTCCAGAGGAAATCGTTCCTCGGATTCCTCTTGTCGAAATCTAAGGACATCGACGAATACCGAGAACGAAGTAGAATGCATCCCGACTGGGCTGTTAACTGTTGGGAAAGAGAGTAATAGCAGTTGTCCCCTCAGGTAAAGACTGCCCTCTAATTGCGGCTATCGGCCCGCCCAACTCCCAAAATGGCCTACCGAGCGATCTAACTCACGGAAATCGAATAAGTTGTTGGCTAGGTCAAACCGCAGCTCTAAATCATATGTTTTTGGGCAAGTTATGCGCTCCCCTTGCAGTTCCCTGTTTCCAGGTGAGCCCCGCGCTGCGCAGACCTGCGATCCTTGCAGAGTCCACGTTCATCCTTGACCCAGTCGCTTGCCTTGGTTCAAGGGTTTGCTAAACCTGCCGAACGGGTTCTGGCACATTTCGACTGCTTCGCGCGGCACTAGGCACTGATTCCCGATCCGCCACGATAGCGCTAAGCATCGGAATGTAGTTAGAATGGCAGTATGCGTAACTGGCGAGACCGAATTAGCGTTAATCCAGCCATTTGCCATGGAAGAGCATGTGTTCGTGGCACGCGTGTGATGGTTTCAGTGGTCGTTGACAACATCGCCGCCGGTGTCCCTCGCCATGAAATATTGCGGAGCTACCCGGCGCTAACCGATGCCGACATCGATGCAGCCCTAGCGTATGCCGCGGAACTAACGCGCGAGGGCACGGTAGAACTCCCCTTGGAAGCGGAGACTTGAAGTTCAAGGTCGACGAAAATCTTCCCTCAGAGCACGTGTCAATTCTTCGGGATGCAGGGTTCGAAGCAGATACAGTCGCCGAGCAAAAGCTCTCGGGCGCGGATGACTTGATCCTTTTCGAGCACTGTTGCATCGAGAGCCGAGTGTTGATGACCCTCGACTTGGATTTTGCCAACGTTCGAGCGTACCCACCAAAATCCCATTCTGGAATTGTAGTGTTTAGAACGAAGTCCCAAGACAAGCAGACGCTCATTGAGCTTTTGCAACGCCTAATCCACGCTCTGGAACAACGATCACCGGAAGGACAGCTTTGGATTGTCGAACACGACCGCCTCAGATATCGAGAAGATTGATTGGGGACCGGACTATCCCACAGGCAAAAAAGTCGTGCCACCAAAGGGGTTCACCCCAGCGCCAGGGTCCAACAAGGGTCCAAAACTAAGGCAATTTTGGGTGGTTTTGCGGGGATTGAGACTGTAACGCCAATAGAATCATCGGGACTTAGCAGTTGCTTGTCTCATAACCCGAAGGTCGTCAGTTCAAATCTGACCCCCGCAACCATTTCTAAATCCTGTTTCACGATCGTTTTACGCCACAAGCGCCGGGCGAATTGGTGCTTCCGATTTATCGCCCAATTCAAATCCCAGCCCAGCTTTCTCGCCCTATTCCCTCCGATAAGTCTCGTCGTACCGCAGTTGACCTTCACCTAGGCTCTCGCCGACTCGGCAGAGTCTGACTTCAATGAACAAAATTGACCGCCAAAGCCGGGGTGATCGAAGCAGAGCTATTACGAGCTGTCGGGATGAGGCGAACACCAAGAAGCACACCCAAGTTGTGCTTCCAGTTGTATTCGATCGCCGGAGCGAGCCCAAAAACGTCGCTCGAACCGGAGTTCAGCCGGACGAGCCGCGTGGGATCTAAGATGTTGTAACCGGTCACTGACGTGTTGCCCTGGCGGCGATACGTGGCATCGAGTGCAAGAACCCATTGCTTTGTCAGGCTGTATTCCCATGCGGCGTCGACGAAGACCGAGGGCCCCGGGTTTGCGTGGCCGCGAAATCCGGAGGAGGTGCCGTAGACGCTTGCGTCGTGAATGCTCACCTGACGGGAAAACGCGGGAGCGACATTGAAGCGCATGCGCAGGATGCGGCCATTGTGAAGCCAAAGGTAAGTTTGCGAATAAAACGCCGGGCTGGTCGTGAACGCTCCGCCACCGAGCCCATCGGTCGGGCGGCTGCCAAGCTGGTCGTATTTCGCAGTCGGAAAGATTTGCTGCAATGCAATGGACATCGTAGGGATCCAGCTCCCTTCGCGGAACCTATGAAAGCGGTACTCCGCCTGGAGTGTCAGATCGCCCACTCCAATACCGGCGCTACTGGGCTCGTTGCTGACTTCGTTGTAGCCGAACGTCGGAATCATGCCGACGGTAAAGTTGTTGCGGACTCCGTACAGAATGTACGTGAGCGAACCGAAGCTGTTCTCATGAGGGGCCGCGACGCGACGGCCCTTCGAATCATAGAAGCCTTCCGTGATGACATCGTAGAGATACGGTTCAATGAGAAAGTGTCCCGGAGGCAGAGTGTTGGCCGAAGGGGCAAGCATAGGGCCGGTCCACCAGGCATCGTCGAGAGATTGGCGGGACACAGCAACCGGCGCGGTTGATGTTTGCGTTTGCGCCGCGGCGCCCTTCGCCGGAAGAATCG
>JBPYDQ010001071.1:0-26436 GCA_051986135.1 Terriglobales bacterium
CAAATCCTGCTCGGTACAGAAAAAAAAGCGGCCCCATTGCTGGGGCCACAGTTTAAAGAGGCGGATCGGAAGGGAATCAGGAAAGGCAAATGCTTGGCGTCGTTCCGCGAGCTGGAACGTACAACAGGAAATGTCGAGAACAAAGGGAGGAACTCATCGGTGTCTGCGGCCTCTTCGCTGTTAGTGAAGGCTTGCACTTGCCGAACCAAAATGGGAGCAATTGGGGCAGTCGACCGCTCGTCGATTGAATCCGTTGCAGGGCAGTGACTTAGCTTGTCTCGTTGACGACTCTCTGAGGTGCAGCTCCGGAAAAACGGTAGCAAGATGCTGCAGGAATGTGCACACCCCTATCGAGCATATTAGAGCGTCTATCTTTCCGGATATACCTTAAGGCGCGCAGATAGTCGTCGTGACCGTCCGATGGGAAAAGACACAACAACGAATCCTTGCGCCTTGGTCGCGTTGTAAGACCTAACTGTTGCCGGTTACGGTGCGGAGCTTGCCGGGCAAGAAATGATATGGAGGCCAGGGTCCGCTGATGGCCACCTCACAGTTCTTCAACTGTTTGGCCGCGGTATTGTAACGGTTCTGGTATTTCTCGACTGACTTGGAATCGATCAGGTGAGCGATATCGATCAGCATGCCTTCCGAATCCACCTTCTTGCAGCTGATCTCCTCCTCAAGCGGATTAAAGAGCTTATGGACCTGAACCGAAAGGGCTCGCGCCTTGGTTTGACGCTCGCGATCGCGCGAAGCTTTGACCCGAAGTTGCGCCAGGTACTCGCGTCCAACGGTATCCGGCAGCTGGGTGTCGATCATGGCATCGCGAAGCGAACCGTCGCGAACCACGAGTTTGATGTGCATCTCCGCCTTTCCGCGGAGCCGTTGTACGCTTTGTTCGAAGGCTCGTCGATTGGCGCGGACGGCCTGGCGCAGCGCATCGTCGGTATCAAAAACCGTTCCAAAACGGAACGGCAGCACAGTGCCTTGTCGGAAACACACACTAACTACACGAGCATGCTCAAGCACAGATTTCTCATCCAGCTGCGCGGCGCTGCGCTCGTATTCGCTGACGATGACCGCGAACTCCCCGCTAGGATAGCCGAAGACGGGGGCATTGTTCACACCTTGCAGACTGTCAAGCAAGAAAGGACGACGAGAACGGTTTCCGTTGGTAAGGGTCTGTAATTCGGTAAGGCAGTACGCGTACCACGCCATGTGTATTTCTCCGAACCTGGGCTCGAGGTCGAGAAAGCTGCCCGAGCGTTTACGAAGTTTGGAACTTCGAACCTGGCAGAAAGGGCGGTACCACAAGAAAGACGCCAGTCGCACGTCCTATCGAGCATCTTACTTCGGTCTACTAGAAAAATGCAACTTTTTAATGGCAGGGGCAAACGCGAGATTTGGCAGGAAAGATGTGACCGGGGGTCACGCAAGCCGTCGCTTTTTTACCGCAGCTTTCCCGGCGGCTTTGCGGGCTGTCTCTTCCTGCAGGGCGATGTTGGCAATGCGCAACATTTCGTTGGAGGGAGCGGGTTTCCCCGTCCAAATCTCGAACTGCCGGGCCGCCTGCTGCACTAACATCTCGATGCCCGGGATTACATCCACTCCACGTGCTCGCGCCAGCTGGACCAACCGTGTCTCGGGTGGGTCATAGATCATGTCCAACAAGTAACGGGCGTTGATCTCGTCATGGCTGAGTGGAGACTCTTTAGAACTGCCCATACCTACTGGTGTGGCGTTGATAATGACGTCGAAAGTGAGTTTCCGCAGGTCGGCTCGTTTGACGAGGTGTGCTTTAGCGGAGCGGGCCAGTTTTTGTCCGGCGGGCACGCTCCGATTCAGGATGTAGACCTCGCATCCACGCTCTTTCAGTCCAAAGACGGCTGCCCGCGCCGCCCCCCCGGCTCCAACTACTAGAATCTTAGCGCCCTGAAGAGGAAGGCGCTGCTCGAGCGGACGTACAACCCCGGAAGTATCGGTGTTGAACCCATAGAGCTTTCCATCTTGCCCGCGTACGACCGTGTTGCAGGCGCCGATTTTCGCGGTATGCGAATCGGTATTATCCAAATGCTCGAGAATTGCACCTTTGTACGGCATTGTGATGCTGAGCCCATGGATGGGGATATCACGCACACAGGCCATTAGGTCGGGGAGCGTCTTGGCATGGAGCGCGAGGTAAACGCCATTGACATTTTCCCGTCGCAGAGCCGTGTTCATAATGACAGGGGATAGCGAGTGCGCGATTGGATCTCCCGCCACCCCGTAAACTCGGGTGGCAGCATCGAGACTCTCAATCCGATAGGTGCTTCGTAATTCCTGTGCGCTGACTTGACCCGCTCCGGTTTCCTCCCCAGGATGGGCAGCTGCAAACGTGAAAACGCTTCCTGCGCGAACACCCAAGACCCGGCTGATGATTCCCTGCTCACCCATGCACAGGCCGATCAAGGAATGATGGTCACCGTGTTTTTCCAGAAATTTCATCATGGTGACGTTGTCGGAAAGCGTTGTCGCGGTGGCCACAATTTTGTAGAAATCGGCGGGGATCGCCGTCATGCGTTCGAGAATGCTCTCCAGTTTCCGGGTGGAGCGAAAGTCGTGATACGAGAGGATGAGAGCGGCGCGGGTTCTAAGTTTCTGAAGGATGCCGGGTTTAACCTTCTCAGCGCCTTCCAATTCAACGTCTACCAACTGGCATCCGTTGTCAGCCGCTTTCGTCAGAATGTCCAGTTGCGCGGCGAGAGAACCTCGAAACTTACCGCCCCCAGCGGTTCTCCGGCAAGTGGCGATCGAAAAGACGTGCGGGTGTAACTCTGTGAATTGCTTGATCTTGGGGATCGCTAAGCCGGGACGGGGCAAGTAATCGAGGCGAAATTCCAAAAATCCGTGATCCCTGACGATTGCCTCGGCCTTATCAAACATTTCGGCCGGCTCGATACCGATCACGGCAACGCAGACCTTGGGAAGGCGGAGAGGAAGTTGGCGCGGAAATGGGTTATTGAGAGCGATCACCATTGTACGGTCGGCGCGATATTACAGGCCCGTAATCCCAGATGCAACAACGGATTATGAAGAGTGGGAGCAAACTATGTCCTGTTTTCGCTATGACACAATGGTAACCGTGACCCTGCTGGCAGGCACTGCTAATTTCCGGACCCCGCCCCGCCGGCAACCGAGCACAAGCGGGCCTCAGAGCGGAAACTGACTCGAAGTAACATGTAGAAAACAGGACTGATAGCTTCCCTCTTGGTGGCCGGAGCAGAAGCTCAGCAGAATGAATCAACAAGCCTGGCAACCGCCGCCAACCGGGCACGTCCGCCGGATCAGAGGGCTGTGCCGGGAAACTAGCGCTATCGCCCCGAGTAGAGATTGCTGTCCTACTTACGCCGACATGCCCGAATACGACCAAGCATGTAAACGGAGACATCCGCCTGAAAGGCCAGGGCTGCCAGGCGCAGCACAGTACACCCAATTTGTCGAGTCTGCGACATCAATCGCTTCAAAACCTATCCCGGCCAGGCCGACCTCTTAAAAAAACGGACACCCCGTGAGGAGTGGGACGGGTTAAGATACTCGATACACCAATCAGCTGGCCACTGCTCAGGTCGAGTACTGCCTGCGACAGCATCCTGGCAACACTCGGGTCTGGTTTGTCGAGAGGGGACGGCTCGCCCAGACCTCCGGTGAAATTTTCCGGCGGTTCGGTCTTACACTGCCGATGGCAAGAACCCCGTCGACTTGTCTTCCCTTTGACGCACCCTTGGGAGAGGACAACCAGGGTAACGAGCCGTCGTCAGCGCGATCGGTCATGAATGAGGCTCAGTTCCCGCGCGCAGAACTAGTAACTATCGGCGTGACCCTACCACCTCCCCGGCATGATCAGTTGCGCGCTGGAAGAGGTCCACTAGGGCGACGGCGTCGAACTCGGCAGCGAACCGTAACCAACTCTTCGGATCCTGATTCCGCCCCAAGCGCCCGGCTCCGGGGTATGCTATTTAAATCAGCCGAATCCTTCCTCTCCAGGGAAAAGTTGGTTATCTTAAAGGGTGCCAGAGACGGAATATGTCAGTGGCACGGTGCCTCCTCCTGATGTCCCGCTACACCGCCATGCTCCTCCTTTTGATGACGCAGTTCCTGCCTGCGCCGTGGCTGCACGCCGCGACGCACTGCATGTCTTCCAAAGAGCGCATCAAGGTCTTTGACCAGGTTTGGCGGCTGATCGGCGAAAAGTATTACGATCCCAGTTTTAACGGAGTGAATTGGAACGTATTGCGCGACCATTACCGAGCGGGGGTCGAGAATGCCGGCTGCGACGACGGCCTGTACGCGATCTTGAGAGAAATGACCGCCTCGTTGCACGACGCGCATACACGCTTCCGTTCTCCCGTAGAGCGGGAACGCGCTCGCAGGCTGCAAGCAACCACACCCGGACTCAGCATCGGCGAAGTAGACGGCAAGCCAGTAATTGTGAATGTCGAACCGGACTCGGAGGCATCGCGCGCGGGCCTGGAGGCCGGCATGATCATCACCAGCGTCGATGATCTGCCCTTTTCACGCCGTGTATCCAAGGTTAGCGAGGAAGTGGGTGATTCTTCCTCGCGTCGGGCGAGGCTGCTGCTGACTTACTACGAGGTGCTCGCCGGTGAGCCGGGCACTATGGTGCGTCTAGGGGTTGAGCGGGAGGATGGATCGACGTTTCAAGTTGACCTGCCACGGCATACTGTGCCTATCTCGCCGCCGCTGGTCTCGCGCCTTCTTCCTTCCGGATACGGCTACCTCAAGTTCGACATGTTTCGCGAGTCGGTGGCGAAGCAATTCCGCGAAGAACTTTCCAAATTCAAGAATGCTCCCGGGCTGATCATCGATATCCGGGGCAATCCCGGTGGTGAGTTCGACGGAGTGCTGGGAGTGGCTAACAATTTTTTCGCCCGCAGGGTATCGTTCGGCCGGATTGTTGCGCGTTCGGGAAAGGGACCATCGCTGATGTTGCGGATTTTAGGTGTGCCCTCGGAATTAGAGGCCGGCGATTCATCCGCTCAGGTTTATACCGGCCCGGTGATTGTCCTGGTCAATGAAGCTTCCGGTAGCGCGGCGGAAGTTTTTGCCGCCGGCATGCAGGAGAATCATCGTGCCGCCATTGTGGGACGTCAGACTTGTGGTTGTGTTCTGGCCAGCGTGGTGCATGCCGTCAAGGGCGGGGGCGAAGTCGATATCAGCGAGTTCGGAATCTTGACCGCAAGCGGTAGGAAACTCGAGGGCGTGGGGGTGGTTCCCGATGTTAGCGTGCCCTTAACCTTGGAGGATTTGCGAAGTCACCACGACGCCACGCTGAGGGAGGCTGTAGCGGTCCTCAATTCCTCGAGTCGGGTGGCCGACGAAGCGCTGCCCCGGCACTGAACGAAGTACGTCCTTACTGAAAATCGCGATCTCCGAAAACCTCGGCAGTGAAGGCTTCCAGAGTGGCGCCTTGTTGCCAGGCATCGGAACTAAGCCCCGCTTTTCGACAGGTTTGCTCGATAAAGGCAGCGCGATCCCAACCGTACTCTACGGGGACTTGGGGCAGCAGCAATCCGCGCCTCCCGGCCAGCGAGACCAGGAGCCCGTGCCGGCCAATTTCGATTTGTGCGGGCGCGATCGGACGCAGCATAGAAAGAATGCTCAAATGAATTTCCAGCTCGGGTGCCTCTTCGCGGGTAATGGCATAGAAACGGGTGTCCTCGAAGGCAGCGGCACGTGCCGTCTCGGCCACCGTGCGATATACCGAAGCGACTGGAAAAACATAGCCCACACAACCGCGCAGTTGACCTCGACAGTGGAGAGTTGTGAATGCTCCGCGAGGTTCGGACAAATGAGAAGTTGGAGGATCCAGGGATATCCTGCGACCATCCAAAGCTGCCTGGATCGATTCGTGGGCGAGTGCCAACAGGGTTGAACGCTCCTCCTGCGAAAATTCACCGGCGTTGGGGGAGGGTTCAGAAGTGATCGGTGACTGCGCCGGGAGCGGTTTCTCCGGTGTTTGAGACATCGCCTTTCCTGCGCCGGCTGAGGACAAATGCGCGACGGCGGTGTTTCACCACTTGCCGGTCGATCTTTGACCAGAAGGCGACAAAATAATCAATCGCAGACACTAACGACAGGCATACCATCACCCACAGGGCAATGTAGGCGACCCAATGAACCGGAAAATAATAGGGGCCGTAGATCGGCCACGCTTTCCAGCGGTGGTCGACGATGACCGCAACCACAGAGACGATCTGCACAAACATCTTGGACTTGCCCAGGTCACTGGCCTGAATGGTGAATCCTTCCGATGCGGCGATGGAACGCAAGCCGCTGACCAGAAATTCCCGCCCGATGATGACCACCGCTATCCACGCGGGCACGAGCACGGGATTAAATTGGACGAGCGTAACGAAGGCAGCGGCAATGAGCAGCTTGTCGGCCAACGGATCCAGTAGCATGCCCATGGTGGTGATCTGCCCGCGTTTGCGCGCTAGATACCCGTCGATGCCGTCGGTGATCGCGGCCGCGATAAAGACAGCCGAGGCCAGCAACTCTTTCTCGCCGTGTGCACCTGTGAACCGGCTGCTCGATAGAATCCAAATCAGCAGCGGAATGCTGAAGATGCGACTCAGCGTGATGTAATTGGGCAGATTCACCGCACAATGAATGTGTCAGGACCGGACACGAGCAAATTATCCTCCACGTTGCGGTGTGAAAGCAATGAACCAGCACAGATGGAATCGCTTTTGATCGATTCCCTACGGGCGAACCCGATGCCTTTCCGAGCTCGTGGAAAAGCATAAACGGACAGGATCCGGCCTCGGAGCGCAAGGCGACTCTCTCAGCACACCAAAGATTCGATCGCTGCTCCCGGCAGGAAGGACGGTCAAACTGCGATGGGCCGGCGAGCACCCTGCGGAGGCTTCTTCTGGCGCGCGATTATCTTCTCCTTGATCTTGTCGTATGTGGTTTTAGGGACGATCTTCTTGGTTACCAGTTCGTCCTTCGCCTTGTATGGCCCGATGGTCGATCATCATTTCCTCTGGTGGCATCCCCCACTCCCACGAGCGTCTGCGATTCGTCCTTGGTGGCGGATTTGATGTCAATCTGGGAAGACACTTTAGCCCACGACGAGGAACTTTGCTGGCCGGCTGCGTGGGACCTTTTCGCGCCTGTCTGCGCCAAGGCGAACCGAACCAGTAGTCGGAAGACCAGCAGGGTGGGGAAACTGCGAGGGATCTTGCGTTTCAGGGGATGTCCTTTTAGAGAAGTACCTCCAAATCGGCGTACCATTCCGAGTTCCTACGCATAGATCCCACGCTGTCGAATAGTATAGGCCACCCGATCGATAGCCAGCATGTAAGCGGCTATGCGGTTATTCACCCTGTGATTCTCCGAGTAGCGCACAACATCGTCGAAAGCAGCCTTCATGATGTGCTCGAGCTGCTCGTTGACCACGGACTCCTTCCAAAAGTAACCCTGCCGATCCTGCACCCACTCGAAATACGAGGTGGTTACCCCGCCGGCGTTGGCCAGAATATCGGGAATTACAAACACCTTTTTGTCGGCCAGGATCTCGTCGGCGGCGGCAGTGGTCGGACCGTTGGCGCCCTCGGCCAAGATTCTGCACTTGACTCGATCGGCATTGCGGCTGGTGATCTGGTTTTCGGTAGCGGCCGGAATCAGGATTTCGCAATCGGCAACCAGTAAATCGTTTTGATCGCGCTGCTCGGCTTCGGGAAATCCAAGAACGCTGCCGGTTTTTTGCCGGTACTCCCAAAGTAATTCGACGTCGATACCGTTTTTGTTGTAGAGCCCACCGCCGACTTCAAGCAGCCCGATTATCTTGTACCCGGCTTGTGCCATCAGCCGGGCGGCATTGGAGCCGACATTGCCGAAGCCCTGAATAATGACGCGCGTGTTTTCACGGCTCAAACCGAGCTTCTTGATGGCTTCGTCGCACACGATCAACACGCCCCGACCGGTGGCCTCGCGGCGCCCTCTCGATCCGCCGATATTAATCGGTTTCCCGGTTACGACCGAGGTCACGGTCTGGCGCATGTGCATGGAGTAAGTGTCCATCATCCACGCCATGATCTGCTCGTTGGTGTTGACGTCGGGGGCGGGAACATCTTTTTCCGGACCGATAAATTCGACCAGTTCGGCGGTATAGCGACGGGTCATGCGCTCCAATTCGCCCATAGACATCTTGTGCGGATCACAAATAATGCCGCCCTTCGCACCGCCAAAGGGGATATTCACGACGGCGCATTTCCAGGTCATCCAGCTAGCCAGGGCGCGGACTTCATCCAGAGTGACATCGGGAGCATATCGAATGCCGCCTTTGGCTGGGCCACGCGCGATTGAGTGTTGCACGCGGAAGCCGGTGAAAACTTCTAAGCTGCCGTTATCCATGGCTACCGGGATGTGAACGATGATTTCGCGGTTCGGGTAACGCAGGACCTTCCACAGGCCTTCGTCTAGATTGAGCTTCTGCGCGGCCAGATCAAAGCGCGCAGCTTGTGACTCCCACGGGTTAGTTTCCTGCCCCATGGTAACGGTTCGCATGATTGTCTCCAATGAATTCACTCAGATTGCTGGGCGGGCGGCCCCCGACTCGGGAACGAAACCAATCAGTATAAGGACGGTAGGGCACTCAGGCAAGCCGCGTACCGATTAGGCCGACTAGGCCGATTATGACCCCATCTCTCGCAAATTCAGCCATCTGCTGCTCCATCGCCTGAGGGAGAGCATTCATCCGCCAGACGGTGATTTAGAACACCAAGCCGGGCGCCGCACCGGTTGTCGCCGACCGAACCCCGACCCCACGAGATGCTTTCCGGTGCGCGGGTTTTTCGGCCGAGGCGTTGGCGTGGACCCCGTGCTCCCCCCGAACCGGATCGGCATCTTGTTCCGCCCTTGTCGACAGGTCGTCATCTTCGCTCTCCCCGAGCCGGCGGCCAACTTGAAAGAAGGTACATCGCAAAAGGCGCATTCAGCACTCTTGGAACCGGCGTTAAGATCGGTCGAACTATTGGCTGAATGCCGAGTTCTTGCCGCCAGTCGCCTATAATGAGGCGATCTTTCTCCGATGATCCGGCCGGACTATAAGCAATTTCGTCAGCTCGCGCGAGACCGAACCCTCGTTCCGGTGGTGAAATCGGTCACGGCTGATTTGCTGACCCCGGTGTCCGCCTTTCTCGCCGTAGCAGGAGACGAGCCCTATTCGTGTTTACTCGAATCAATTGAGCGCGGCGAGCAGATTGGGCGCTACACATTCCTGGGCCCGAAGCCATACATGCGTGTCTTCTCACAAGGCAGTGAGATTACGATTGAGCATGGCAAACAGCGTGAACGGCGGAGCGGCAACATTTTTCAGGTCCTCAAGGAACTGTTGCGGGCGCACCGACCTCGACTGATCCCGGGCCTGCCGCCATTCACCGCGGGCGCAGTTGGGTATTTTGCCTATGATGTGGTCCGGCGCCTGGAAAAAATTGGTGAGCGCGCCAGGGACGATCTCCATCTGCCCGACTGTGCCCTGATGTTCTTCGATCGCTTGCTGGTCTTTGACCACCTGCATCACCAGATTCATATCATCGCAACTGCGGATGTCTCCAAGAAAAGCCCGCAAGCAGAGTACGATCGCGCGATTTCCGATATCGCCGCGTTGGAAAAGAAACTCGCCCGCGGTTTGCGGCCCGGCGATTGGCAGATGAACCACCAGTTGCGGAGTCATTTACGGGTTCACGCCGAGACCAGCCGCGACCGCTTCCAGAAGAGCGTCGAGAGAGCGAAGCAATACATTGCCGCCGGAGACGTCTATCAGGTCGTGCTCTCACAAAGATTGGACTTTCAGCCCGGTGTCGAGCCCTTCCATCTCTACCGTGCCCTGCGAACGGTGAATCCGTCCCCTTACATGTATTGCCTGCGTTTCGCCGATACGCACGTCA
The DNA here is from genome assembly GCA_051986135.1 of Terriglobales bacterium. GTDB lineage: Bacteria > Acidobacteriota > Terriglobia > Terriglobales > Acidobacteriaceae > Gp1-AA122. The sequence continues at coordinate 9,954 of JBPYDQ010001071.1, forward strand.
TTGGATCTTCGCCCGAGATGCTGGTGCGAGTTACGGGGCGCAGACTCGAATACCGCCCCATCGCCGGAACTCATCGCCGGGGTACTGACGAAGCCGAAGATGATCGTCTTGAGCACGAGATGCGCTCGGACGAAAAGGAGCGCGCCGAGCACGTCATGCTGGTCGATCTGGGACGCAATGATCTGGGCCGGGTAAGCGAATACGGCTCGGTAAAGGTCCGCGATTTAATGTATGTGGAGCGCTATTCGCACGTCATGCACTTGGTGTCCGCACTGGAGGGCAAACTGCGGGACGGCCTCGATGCCATTGATGCATTTGCCGCTTGTTTTCCCGCAGGAACCTTATCGGGCGCACCAAAGGTTCGGGCCATGCAGATCATTGAAGAACTGGAGCCGGTGAGGCGCGGGGTTTATGGGGGCTCGGTGCTATATGCTGATTTTGCCGGCAATCTGGATTCTTGCATCGCGATTCGCACTATGCTGCTGAAAGGTAAGAAGGCTTACCTGCAGGCAGGAGCTGGAATTGTTGCCGACTCGGATCCCGAGAAAGAGTTCGAGGAGTCGATGAATAAGGCGCAGGCGCTGTTGCGAGCAGTAGAGACGGCTCGTGGGAATTAGAACTTTGTGCAACACTATCGAAGAAACGCCTCACTCGTAATTAGTGACTGCTGTCCATATAACTGCCGTTTTTATGATTTTCGTCCTCGACAACTACGATTCCTTCACCTTCAACCTGGTGCAGTATCTCGGAGAACTGGGCGCCGAGGTCGAGGTTCAGCGGAATGATCAGGTTTCGGTAAGCGACGTCGAAGAGATGCGGCCCGAGCGGCTCGTGATCTCCCCCGGTCCGTGTACGCCGCGCGAAGCGGGCATCAGCGTTGAACTCATTCGGCGCATGGCTGGCCGAGTGCCGATTCTGGGAGTGTGTCTCGGGCACCAAGCAATCGGGGAGGCCTTCGGGGGCCGCGTCGTTCGCGCTCGCAATCTCATGCATGGGAAGACCAGCCAGGTCGAACATGATGGGAAGACCATTTTTCGTGGGTTAGACACGCCCATGACTGCCACGCGCTACCACTCGCTGATTGTCTCGGAGGAGGGAATACCAGGCGATCTGGAAATCAGCGCCCGCGCGCACGACCGGGATGGCACGAATGTCATCATGGGCCTGCGCCACCGACGACTGCCGGTAGAAGGGGTTCAATTCCATCCTGAAAGCGTGCTTACTGCCGATGGGAAGCGGTTGATCAAGAATTTCCTGGAAATTTGAGATCCAGTGTGTAGCGGTCGAAGCTGGAAAACCCGCTGGACCGAACCCGCCCTCAGCTTTGGGCTCCCTGCCATCACAATCGGTCTCTCGTCCCTCTGGCCGCTTGCTTAACCTGTTTCGCCCTCGTGGCGTCAAGTTTTCCGTCTGCCGGCACTGGCCGTCTGGTTGCCGCCAGCGTCTCGAATGACTAAATAATCCTCGCGCTTGTCCCTCATCTCGTGACGACGTCTCTCAGCAATAGTGCAGGGTGCAACTGCGGGAAGAATGCTAGGTAGTAAGAGATGGACTTTTCCCGGCGACACAAGTACATCTTGACACTCTGAACCGCTCACGAGATGCTTACTTAACCCCAGGGAGGCGGTATGCCCGAGCCCCATCCGGAGAAGCGCGCCACCAGGCGGTTTGCCCTGCGCCTTCCCGTGTCCGTCACTTACACCAATCACAGTTCCCAGGAAAGGGACGCACAAACGCGCGATGTAAGCGCTCGTGGTATTTGTTTTTATCTGGACGAGACGATCGCCGCCGGATCGGGCATCGAGTTCACGCTCACTCTTCCCCCAGAGATTACCCTCACCGAAGCGATTCGCGTGCGGTGCAAAGGCAAGGTGGTGCGCGTCGACCCCATTCCGTCGAATGGCAAAATGGCGGTGGCCGCGATTATCGACGAATACGAATTCCTTTCCGAGCCAGTCTAGGCCTTTCGGGTCTTCTCCCCCGGTCGAGGCGATGATATGGTTGGCTCATCGTTTGATTGCCCGGGTGCCGTTTTGCCACGACGCTTTCGTTCCATACCGTTTCTGCTCGCCACTGGGGTTTTCGTTGTGGGATGGGCGTCTGGCCAGGCGCAACCATCCCTTCCTCCTGAAGTCGATCGAGCGGCGGCTTCCGAACCTGCCGTAATGATACGAAATGTCTCGATCGAGCAGACAGATGGCGACATTGCCGTAGCGATAGCCTCAAATGGCGCTCTGATACCTGCCATCACCAAATTGGACGGACCGCCGCGACTGGTAATTGACCTTCTGGGAGCAGTAAACGCCAGCCCTCGGGCTCGCCTGCGTGGAATTCCCGGGAGCATTAAGTCGATACGGGTGAGTCAATACCAGCGCACCCCCCCTCTGACTCGAGTAGTAGTGGATTTGTCGGAGCAATGGGACTATGCCTGGGAAACGGTCCAGGACAAGCTGCTTGTGCATCTGCGTCGGCCGCAGGAGTCGGCAGATGCTACAGACGGGAAACCGGCCATCCCGTCGCTTACAACGGGAGTCGAGCCTGCCATCGCATATGCGGGATCGGGCTCTGTTGGCCAAGTGCAGGAAGTTAAACAGCAGACCTCAGGTCCTTCGTCCGTCACCGCCGGTGAAGAGACGACGGTGCTGAACCTGGCGCGCGGGGGGCAGCTTCGCGTCTGTCCCGGGACTACGATCTCCGTCACATCTTCTCCCGATAAGCGAGACGTTATGCTGGGCATGAGCACCGGGTCGTTCGAAGCGCATTACGCCCTCTCCGATTCAGCCGACTCGGTGCTAACTCCGGATTTTCGCATTCTGTTGCCTGGACCGGGGCAGTGCGAATTGGCGATCAGTGCAGATTCACATGGCAATACGTGCGTCCGGTCACTTCCTGGCAACACCGCCTCAGCCGTGGTTTCCGAACTTATCGGCGATGGCATCTATCAAGTCAAGGCTGACGAGCAAGTCGTCTTTCATAACGGGCAGCTGGCGAAAGCCGACCACAACGTGCCGATCGATTGCGGCTGTCCCCGAGCGCAGGCTCCCGTGCTCAGAGCGGAAGGGCCACCGAGCCCGCCGCCAGGTTCGGAGAGCGGAAACGATTCCGCCGCCCCAGCTGACCAAATGGCGCCCAAATCGAGGGATTCCAATGGCGGAGTTCGAGTGAGAATGCCCGTGGCGGCTCCCGACCTGGCTGGCGCGGACGCCCTGAAGCCAAGCGAAGTTCATATGCAAGTGGACGCACCTTTGGTCTATCGCGGTAATGATCCCCTGCCAGCGCCTACGGAGGAAGCTCAGAAATTGCCTGTATTATCGGCGCCACCCGAGACGCCAACAATCGTTGCACTGCCCCCAGCCAAGCCGCATCCCGGTTTTTTCGGCCGGCTCAGACACTTCCTGTCGTCGGTTTTCGGATAAAATTTCTCAGCATCGGGGACCGCCTCCATTCAGGCTTTCGACGCCGGCTCGCTTTGACAAACGGATTGCGGATTAGCTACGAAAAGGACTCTGTCGAAAGCAGCAATTAGTCGCTCTTCGCCACCTCGAAACGTCTATACTGTAAGTAGCAGGTCCTGAAATATGCCAGAAGCTTCGGCGACAGCCACCGCGGTTCAGCCCGCGCCGGCTCCGGAGCCTAGTCCTTTGCCTACTCTCATGGGCGAAGGCTACGGGGTCTATAGGACGCGTGCTTCCGCCTTCGTCTATTCCTTCGCTTTTAATATCTTCGTCGGTCTTGTTCTGATTTATGCCGGACACTTGGCGGTCCAGCACCGTAACCAGATACTCAAACCGGTGATGGGCCTGGTGACCGACATCAGTCCTTACCTTTTGCCACCCTCGTCAACGGAATCGGGCGGCGGTGGCGGTGGCGGAGACCGCGACAAGCTGGCGGCGTCCAAGGGCCGGCTGCCGAGGCAAGCGCGCGATCAGATCACTCCGCCGATGGTGGTCGTCAGAAACGATGCGCCAAAACTGACGGCGGAACCGACAGTGGTCGCGCCAACCTTTCAGATGTCCCAGATCGGCCCCTTGGGAGATCCGCTCTCGAGGATTTTCGGACCGGCTTCTAACGGAACGGGTTCCGGCGGCGGCATTGGTAGCGGCAGCGGAGGCGGTGTCGGTTCCGGCCGCGGTCCAGGGGTTGGTCCGGGGTATGGAGGCGGGGTGGGCGGCGACGTTTACCGCGTCGGCGGCGGGGTGAGCGCACCGCGGGCGATCTATTCACCCGATCCGGAATACTCAGAAGAAGCGCGTAAAGCGAAGTACCAAGGCACGGTCGTGCTGTGGATGGTGGTCGATGCGGTTGGTCGGCCGCGGGATATTAAAGTGATGCGCTCGGTCGGCTTAGGCCTGGACGAAAAGGCCATCGAAGCTGTGAAGACCTGGAAATTCGACCCCGCGCGCAAGGATGGGCATGCCGTTGCCGTGCAGATCAGTGTAGAAGTAGATTTTCGGCTTTATTGATTATTCCCCGCACAACTTTTGTACTCTTTGATCGGAACGACATGCGAGCTGGTGTGCCCGCGCTCCACCCCATTGCTTTGGTTCGGCGACCACTGAAAATCGGTGATGGGCTCGGATGGAAAGTTAGTAATTCACTTTCCGTCTGAACCGATCGAGGGGCCGAAGACCAGAGATAGTCGACTCCCTTGGCGAACCGGGTTTACCACTGCTTCCCTCGTCGGGAGAGCGGAGGAGGCCATTACGCGCATGCTGGAACCGACAGCCTTCACAACGCGCCTCGAGGAGAAACGGAGGAAAACCGATCAGGTGCCCCGTTATCGCGCGAACAAGCTGGCGGCAGAAACTTAACTTGCCAGCGACATGCCGGTCGAGTGTGAGGTCACGCGCCTGGTATACCACACCCATGCCCGCCGCGGCCGAGTTCACCGCTGATGGCGGCAAGGAGAGACAAGGCTAGGAATCCGTGAGTTGGACGCGCACCAGAGGTTCCTATCTCAGAAGAGGATGTCGGCGCAAGTCGCATACCGGGGCGCAAGCTACTGGCCGCGATAGACGATTCGTCCGTTAACGATAGTTGCGGCTACTTTCCCGGTGAGTTGCCAGCCATGAAAGGGGGTATTTCGGGATAGTGATAAGGAATTTTCAGCGTCGAAGATCCAACGCTGCTTAGGATCGAAGATCGTAACATCCGCACAATTACCCACAGCCAGACTGCCGCGATTTCGCAGATTGAGCACGCGTGCTGGGCCGGCGGTGAACAGTTCAACGATGCGGCGGACGGGAATCTTGTGCGCACGGTGAAGTTCAGTTATCGCCAGACCCAGAGCGGTCTCCAATCCGATGATGCCGAAGGGAGAGCGCTCAAACTCCACCTGCTTTTCGTGAGACGCATGCGGCGCGTGGTCTGTGGCAATGGCATCGATGGTCCCGTCTGCCAGGGCTGCTATTATCGCGTGGCGATCGGCCGAGGAACGGAGCGGCGGATTCATCTTGAAGTTGGTGTTGTAGTCGACGACATTCTCATCGATTAAGGTGAAGTGATGGGGCGTCGCTTCGGAGGTTACGCGCCGCTTGAGACGTTTGCCGCGACGAAGGGCGTCCAGAGCATCCGCCGTTGAGATGTGCGCGACGTGCAGATGCCCTCCGGTGGCTCCCGCTAATTGCACATCACGGTCGACAATCGCGGACTCGGCAACCGCAGCCATGCCGCGTAAGCCCAGCCGAAAGCAGGTCGGTCCCTCGTGCATGGAAGCATGCTCGGTTAGTCGGGTATTTTCGGCGTGCTGGATGACCGGCAGGTTCAGCTCGGAACTGAGCTGAAGCGCCTCGCACATAAGCTCCTCGTCGAGCACCGGCCGGCCATCGTCGGTGACCGCAACTGCACCGGCAGCCTGCAGTGCGCGGAAATCGGTAAGCGCTTCGCCTTTGCTTCCGCTGGTTGCGGCCGCGATTGGGAAGAGATTGACAACCGCTCCACGCTCCGGTTGTTTCAGCCAGCGAACCCATTCCGTGGAATCGACAACGGGCGATGTGTTGGGCATCGAGCAAACGGAGGTGAATCCCCCGGCGGCGGCGGCGGCGGTTCCCGTGGCGATGGTCTCTTTGTAGCTCTGACCAGGCTCGCGCAGGTGCACGTGCAGATCAATGAAGCCGGGCGCGACAATTAGGCCGCGGGCATCGAACGTCTGGTCGGCCGGGCCACGAATTTTGTTTTTTGGCGCAACCTCCGCTACGCGGCCGTCGCACAGAAGCACATCCAGTTCGCCATCGACGCCAGAGGCGGGATCACTGACATGACCGCCCTTGATCAGGAGCGATCCCGGCGTGGGGCGTCCGGGCGACGTGGCCGACCCGCTCGTTCCGATCGTCATGCTTTTCCCATGGCCCTGACCAGGATTGCCATTCTTGTAGGAACTCCGTTTCTAACTTCCTCGACAATGACGGACTGCGGTGAATCGGCGACTTCCCCAGTCAATTCCAGGCCACGGATAATCGGTCCGGGGTGCATTACAATGGCGTCCCTCCCAGCCAATCTCAATCGAGCAGATGTCATCTGGTAGCGAGCGACGTAATCTTCCAGGCTGATGTCTCGTCCCGCCAGTCTCTCTTTCTGAACTCTCAAGAGCATGACCACGTCGGAGCCGCGCACCGCCTCTTCCAAGTGCCGGGTCACGCGTACCCCGGGAGCGAGCGTGGATGCTACGTCGGGCACCAGTTCGGGTGGGCCGCACAAAGTGATGCGTACTCCGAGTTTGCTCAACAGAAAACAGGCGGAGCGGGCCACCCGGCTGTGATAAATGTCGCCGATAATTGCCACCTGCAATCCTTGAAAGCTTTTCTTGTGCCGCAGGATCGTGTAGGCGTCGAGCAACGCCTGCGATGGATGCTCGTGCATGCCGTCGCCCGCATTCACAATGGGAATGTCGAGGCGGCTGGCCATCAGCAGGGGAGCGCCGGCATTGGGATGGCGGATTACAATTACGTCGGCGCCCACGGCGCGCAATGTGTATCCCGTGTCGAGCAGCGATTCGCCCTTTTCAATACTGGAACCGCTCGATTGAACCAGAACAGTTGCGGCTCCAAGCGATTTGGCCGCAACTTCGAATGAACTTCGGGTCCGGGTGGACGGCTCATAGAACAATAGCACTACCCGCTTTCCCCGCAGCAGAGGCCGGGGCTTGGCGGGGTTCATCCTTCGGGCCAGTTTGAGAATCCCAAGGATTTCATCCCGATCGAGGTGCTCGATTCCGAGCAGGGATCCGCGTGCGCAGTTGGACATCATTCAGTCGTCGGTCGTTAGTCGGTTATCGTTGGCGCCAGGCAGAATTCTGGAAACAATCAGATTTACACTGCATTCAACCTTCCCGTTCCACCAACAGCACCTTCTCGGCACCGTCTACTTCGCGGAGCTTCACTTCAATGATCTCACGCGCCGTGGTTTGAACTTTCCGCCCAACGTACATGGCTTCAATGGGAAGCTCGCGATGGCCGCGATCGATCAAGACGCAGAGTTGCACCAGACGCGGACGCCCCTGATCGAATAAGGCATCCATAGCTGCCCGTGCTGTGCGGCCGGTATACAAAACATCATCCACCAGGATGATTGTCATTCCCGTGATGGAAAATCCGACCTCGCTCTTTTGCACGACCGGTTTGGGTCCCAGGGTCGACAGATCGTCGCGATAGAGTGTGATATCAAGCGTGCCGACGAAGATGGCGCCCTTCTCGATGCGTTCGATCATCTGGCCCAGCCGCTGGGCGAGGGGGACACCCCGTCGCCTTACTCCAACCAAGCCTAAGTTGCTGATCCCGTTGTTCTTCTCAATGATTTCGTGAGCCAGACGCACCAGAGTACGTTCAATTTCCGAAGAAGACATCAATTGCGCTTTTTCTCGAAGATTCGACTGGCGTGCAGCGTTCTCGGAAGGCATAAAACGCTCGATCATACGCGGCGCGAGCGATGGCTGGCAAGGACAGCAGAGTCGGCGCCCCGCCGATCAACCAGAGCCGGCTCATCTGAATGGTCTGAGATCCGCTCTGGTCGGAGATTCGCTCGAGCGGACGTCGAATTGGTCCCGAGCCTTACTGCCGGTCTTTTCTGCCCAGTATGCCTCCGGCGACCGCGCCGCCAATCGTCGAAAGCAGGAGAAAGGCAAGCAACGTGAAGATCGTAGACAGGGCCACAAGAAAGCCCCATCCCTCGGCAGATCTCAGATACTGGAGAGCTTGCTGTGCCTGCACCGGGTACTGGGATGCTTTCTCTTCCAGTTGCTTCATTACTTCCTCCCGCAGGCCGACACCGGTGTGGGAGAGCAACATCGTCACAGAGCCCAGCAAAGCGAAGATCACGAATCCAATTGCGCCACTGATCAGTCCCAGCCGCGCGCCCAAGCCGGGATTCAGGTTGGCTCCAATAACCCGCCTTTTGTAGAAAGCTACGGAGAAAAATGCCGCCACCGGAATCCCGATAAACCAAAAGCCCAGGAAAGCAAACAGCGCTTCGAGCAGCCCAGCAAGTAGAGTGGCCTGACGTGCTTCCGCCCAGGGCAGCTTGGGAGATGGCGGCCGCGGCGACCGGATCTCGCGGCTCGTATCCGGGACGGGCTGAATTACCGGCCGGGACGAGGGCTCAATCGCCACCCGAATCTGAGCGGCGCCACACTGCCTGCAGAAAAGAACACCCTCTTCGACAGGCGCTCCACAGCGATAACAAGAAGGTTCCACTCCAATTTCAAATTACAGCAGGTCCCGAGATGCAAGCAAACCAGCAGCCCATCAATCGACGCTCTCCACCGCACCAAAGTACGATGCCCCCTTTTTTGCTACCCGCGCTTGCTGGGGGATGGGTTATCCGGGATCTTAGATCGTGTCTTGCTTGCCGCGGATCTCGACCAGCACAAGCGCGAATTTTGATCCTTTACCCTCTGGGGCGATCGAGACAATGCGCTGATTGACTTCGGTGCCAACTTTCAGTTCGGTAGCTTCCCCGGAACCCTCGTCGCACTTGAGTTCTTTCGAGGAATCGCTCGAATGAGAAATGCTCGCGTGACTGCCCTTCCATGAACCGTGACACTGGAGCACCTTACCGAATCTCTTGAGTTGTCCGGTGTAATAGTCAATCAACTTTTCAGGGGCGGCGTCGGATTGATATTGCTGCGCCACCACCTTTAGGCCAAACAAGCCGGTCGAGATATTCACATTCGCGCTCTTGTCTTCCCCATTCTCGTCCTTTTCGATCAGCTTGGCTCCCGGGTAGACGTCCAGCCCGGTGGCTTGGGGATCGGCTTGCTGGCTGACATGAATGCCGCCGATGGGAGTGGTGATATCCACTTTCTTATCACCTTGCTCTTCGTTCTTCTTCACATTGATGCTGCACCCGAGCAGCATCGAGGCAAGCATCAGGGCCAAGAAATTAATGAACAGAAGCTTGAGCATGTTGCGAACCTCCAAAAGGCACAGCCGCCTGCCGCTCGATCCCGAGGCCGCGCTGGGCAATGTTGGGAATCGTGACCGGCAGGTGGCCGCGAATCGAAATCTCACCGAACAGGGCCTTGACGGCGCTGATTTCTGACACGCTGACGTTGGAAAACGTGCAGAGGTAATTCTGAATTTGAGGAAAATCCGCGGCCAGGTAGGGATTGCCCAATGCGAGTACGGCCGTTTTTTCTCCGGCATGAGTCAGTAGGTTCTCGAGCAGCTTACCGGTCGCATCAGCCAGGGTCACGGAATTGGTCACACCATTCGGCCCCTGAATCATTTTTCCCGCAGTAGGGATGACGAAGACGGCTGCGATAACCGCCTGCGCCTCATGGGCCGCGTTCAAGATTGAGTCCGACATCGCGTCCGCGGTTCGAGGATCCACATAGATGACATTGGCGTCGGGCACACGAAGGCGCAGCTGCCGGGCCAGGGTTCGACCCCAGTCGCTGCGGACGTCGTCGGAGAAAATGACGGCCACGACCCGATTATGGACCTCCTCTGCTCGTTGATACGGAAGTCCTGACAAAACAGTTCCTGAGCTTTTCAGCGGCAGCAGCTTCCGGTTATCGCGGACCAGGGTGACGGCATCGTCAGCGACCTGCTGGCCGGCGGCCGTGCTGGACGGTTGGGAAACGAGCTTAGGGATGGCTTCGACATCGACCAGCCTCGCCTTTTCGAGTCCCAGGGAGGCCTTCGCTTCGAGCAATTTCAAAACTGAGGCATCCAGGCGCGGTTGCGGAATTTCGCCCGACTTGACCGCGTCCAGCATTGCTCTATAGGAGGCGTCTAGGTCAGAGGGAATGAGCAGAACATCGTTACCTGCCTTGAACGCATCAACCGCGGCTCGGCCTATGTTATTGGCATAAAGCCGAGTCAGGCCCGCCATATCTAATGCGTCGGTAACGACAATTCCTTGGAATCCGAGCTGATTTTTCAGCAAGTCGGTCACGATGGCGGGCGAGGTGGTGGCAACTCGGTTGGCATCAGGCTCGAGCCCAGGCAGAGTGACATGCGCCACCATAATCGAATCGACGCCAGCTCGGATGGCCTCACGGAAAGGAGGTAGCTCGACCGACTCGAGGCGCGCCATATCGCCGCTAACCTTGGCCACTCCCAGGTGGGAGTCTGTCGCGGTATCGCCGTGCCCGGGAAAATGCTTGGCGGTGGTCAACATTCCGCCGCTCTTTGCTCCCCGAATGTAGGCGGCCACCATTTCCCCCACCTGCCGGGGATCTTCTCCGAAAGAGCGTGTGTTGATAATGGGATTGGCGGGATTTGAGTTTACATCCGCATCGGGAAAGAAATTCCACTCCACACCAATCGCACGCGCCTCCTCGGCTGTAATGCGGCCGAAGGACTCGACATAATCGAGCTTGCCGGCCGCACCAAATGCCATGGCATGCGGGAAAACCGTCGTGCCATCGAGGCGCATGGATACGCCGCGCTCAAAATCAGCGGCTATCAGCAGGGGCAGCTTCGAGTCGTGCTGAATCTGGTTCAGAGCCATGGCGGCTTCGTAGGGGCCGGTCTTGATCAGAAAGGCGCCATCGACCGGAACGGTCATCGCCAATGATCCGACGTGGTCGCGCTTAATGGTTTCTCGCAACTGAGCGAGATCAGGATCCTCAAGGTTGTAGAAGCGGGCACGAACCCAGATCATGAACAACTGTCCAACCTTCTCGTCGATGGACATCTTGCGCAGGGTTTTTTCCGCCCACTTCTGGCCGCCACGATCCAGACGGATGGGGCCGGGGCGTTGGTATCGATCCTTCGCCGCCGCGGTTGCCAAGCAGGAAATGGCGGCAAGTAATGCAATCGGGAATCTCGGCATCAGGTGACGATAACAAAACTCAGGGAGAATTGCCTGAATTCGCCCAGAAGAAATTCCTCGAACCCCGCCGTCACTGGAGACTGCCGGGGACCTTCGCGGCGCTTCAGAATGACAGGGACAGCGCTTACTCAGGATTTTTTCACATGCACACGACCGTGGGCGGCGGTTAAAGCCGCCCTCGCTCTTGCCTTCGCCTGGCGTTGAATTTCCCACTCATCTCCAAAGCCGTTGAGCCAGTCCACGTCCGGCTCGCGCCGAAACCAGGTGATCTGCCGCTTCGCGTAATTACGATGCGCTTGTTGAGCCGCAGCTACGGCCTGCTCGCGGCTGAGCTCGCCACGAAGCAACTGGACGGCCTGTTTGTATCCCAAGCTCGAAAGTGGCCGGACTGACTCGCCATATTTGTAGAGCAAATCAGCCGCCTCTTCCGCCAAGCCGCGCTCAAACATCTGTTTTGCACGGATATTGATCCGCTCGTACAGCCTGGCACGAACCGGATTCAGGCCGAGGCGCAAAATGCGAAAGCCACACAGAGGATCGCGACCTTGCTTCCACAACTCCGTTATTCTTTGGCGGGAGGCCAGGCAAACCTCAATGGCGCGAATGAGCTTAGGTATGTCATTAACATGAATTCTCTTGGCGGCAACCGGGTCCAGCCTGCCGAGCATGCGATGGACGTAGTTAGGTCCCCGGTCAGTCGCGCGGGCGCGCAAGCGGTCGCGTAATTCTTCGGATCGTTCGGGACCGGAGAACAGGCCTTCCAGCAGTGCTCGCAAGTAAAGGCCGGTCCCGCCCACCACGATCGGCAGGCGCCCACGATCCGAGATTTCCCGGCATATTTGCCGGGCCTGCCGGGCATAGGCTCCGGCGGTAATGTTAGCGGTCGGTTCAACCCAATCGAACAGATGATGAGACACTCTGGACCGTTCCGCGCGCCCCGGCTTCGCCGTCCCAATTTCGAAATCACGATACATGGCTACGGAGTCGCAGTTGACGATTTCCCCGCCAAAGGCTTCGGCAAGTGTGAGGGACAGCGCGGTCTTACCACTAGCCGTGGGTCCAAGAACCACCATCAATAGCGGTTCAGGAGCGGTTTCGGACACGATTAACGGACGTTCCACGAGATGGCTTGCCAGTAACGAACGGTAGTGAGAATCAAGACCAGGACTCGGATCAGAATCAGGCCACGGGTCTCGCGGGGGTAGACCGGCTTTTTCGAGCGTCGCGCACCGGAGGCGGGTACCGCTTTGGGTGGGCTGTCCACGCCATCATTTTAGCTCCGGCCAGCTGGGGAGAGCATGACAAGACGAAGCGAGATGCTGCAGGAACAATCCAGGCCGTTCGCCGTGGGTATGGCAAGAGAACTACTGTAGATCGTTGCTATCCGGATTGTAGTAGAAGTGAAAACGCAGGGCGAGATACTGTCCCCCATTACTCACATACTCATTGGGGAGCGGGGGAAATGGATTGGATCCTGTAATGCCGCCCCAGGCCGCGCGATCGAGCGATACATCGCCAGAAGGACCAATCAGGCGCATACCTGCAACCTCTCCCTGTTTGGTGATCGCGAACTCGATGCTGACTTTGCCCTTTTTCATGATGGGGGGGCGCGCCACTTCGGGAATCAAGTTGTACCAATTTGTTTTGACGTCTTGCAGGACACGTGCGAGGTAAGGACCAAAGTCAACACCCATGGTGTCGCTAAGCACGTCCATGTTCCCGACCACATCGGTAGGTTGGCGCCCATGCCCGAGGCCATAGTCTCCACCTGCGCCACCGCCATATGTGCCGCGATTCGCCGCCGCAGCCCGGGTGGCATTCGCAATCGCAGCACCCGCCGACATAGTGGCGCCGAAATTGATTTTCGGGGGCGGCGACGCCTTCGCCATTTGAGTCGTTTGTGCTGGCGACTGGGCGGCTGGCGGTTGCGCTGGCGGAGCAGAATTCTGAGCGGCCTGGGGCGGTGCTGGTGCCGGCGCTGCTTTCGCGGCGGGAGCGCCACCCGGACCCGGCGCACCCGCTCGGGAAGCGTCCAGAATCTTGCGCAGTTCCTTCGGATCGAGATGCGGACGACGCGATTGGGCGATCCGATTTTTGTCAGAAAGCTTATCTGTTTTGGGCGCCCGCGTGATTTTCTCCGCGTCAGGTGGCAGCGCCAGGAAAGTTGCGTTCTTGTCTTTCATTGCCGCATTAGGAGAAAGTGCGATGGCGCTGCGCGGGAACAGGCGTACCAGGACGGAGGAAAGAATTGAGGAATTCCACAGCGCGATTACGATCAGCAGGTGGACGATCAGTGAAATCCAGAAGGCTTCGCGCATCCGAGACCGAGAGAGATCGTCCTGCAACTGCACCAGCAGAACGGGCACAGTCTCCACATCGCGATAATCCGACTCCCATCCCTGCGAGCTGAAAAGATCCCCTTGCGCAGGATCTGGTTGCGGTCTGCCGGACACAGGATCACTCGGCGGAATTTGAAGAGTCTGCATGGGACCGCTAACTTATGGAAGCACGAGCAACCAGCAATGGTTGCCAGACACACCACTGGCTGACATTAGCTTTTTCATTTTCGCACTATTTGGCTCAATCTGCTAAGCGCGGAAGGACGAGCAGCTCGGTTGTGCCTCAAACGTCAATGGTTTGGGCGGAGTGTAAAATCATGTAAATACTTCTTTTAACTAGATCGTCCGGCAGCTTCCAGCCCTTCGATGTCGATTTTCCGTGCGTGTTCGTGAATCGCCGAGGTGATGTTCAAAGCCAAAGCCAGCGAGCGCCTACCGTCGTACAAGCTGACCAGCGGGTTCGAACGCGTCTGGACAGCCTCAAGGAAAGACTTCAATTCGGCACGCAACGGTTCCTGGGGGAAAATTTCGGGCTTCGCCATTCTTATCTGCGGGTTCGTCGAGGGCGCACCGCCACTCTCCTCGCCCACGCTGAAAACCAGCACATCCTGCCTGCCGTAATCGATCGAGATATATTGTTGCGGCTGAAAGAAGCGTAGCTTGCGCACCCGTTCGGTTGAGACCCGGCTTGCCGTGAAGTTAGCTACGCAGCCGGATTCAAATTCGACGCGCACATTGGCGATGTCCACCTTGCGGGAAAGGATGGGGAGACCTACCGCACGGATTTGCTTGACGGGAGAATCTACGAAGGACAGCACAATGTCGAGATCGTGAATCATCAGGTCCAGGACTACGTCGACATCCAACGAGCGGGGTGTAAAGACACTGAGGCGGTGCACCTCGAAAAACATCGGACGCGAAATTAACGGCACGGTTGCCGCCACCGCGGGGTTGAAGCGCTCCACGTGTCCAACCTGTGCCACTCGCCGGTTGGCTTCCGCCACCCGAATCAATTCGTCAGCCTCGCTGACCGTAGCCGCAACCGGCTTCTCGATAAGGACATCGATGCCGGCATCCATCAATGCCCTGGCTGTTTTCAAATGAAAAATTGTAGGGGCGGCTACGGACGCGGCCTGAATGGAAGCTTTGCTGGCGAGCATTTGCTCGATCGAACCGAAAGCAGCAGCAGAATATTGCTGAGCGACACTGCGGGCTTGTTCGAGATTGGTATCGACCACGGCCGCTAATCGCAGCGGCTCGCCCCGCTGTTCAAGCTCGCGATAGACGCGCGCGTGATTGCGTCCAAATGCGCCGACACCGACGACGGCCACAGCAATGGGCTGACTAGTCAAGAAGGCAATTAAACACAAGCACCGGGCTTAGGCAGCTCTGCCGGGATTGCTGCGTTCCATGGCTTCCGTCTGCTGCCAGGTGTAGTACATACGGTGGATGACGGTCAGCGTGGACAACACTGCGATCACCCACAAGACCGGAGCCATGCGGTTGAAGAGTGCGCCAATGATGATCAGCACCAGGCGCTCGGGGCGCTCCATAAATCCCACTTTACAGGTACCAATCAGAGATTCGGCACGGGCGCGCGTGTAGCTGACCATGATGCAGCTGATCATTACCAGCGCCACCAGGACCACGTAGAAGAAGCGGTTGCCACGGGCGTAATAGACAAGCAGTCCGAAGAACAGGGCGGCATCACTGTAGCGGTCGAGAACGGAATCAAAAAAAGCGCCGAAGCGAGTTACTTGATTGGAGGCGCGAGCCACTCTGCCGTCGACCAAGTCGAAAAATCCGGCAGCGAAAACCACTAAGCCAGCGTAGCGAAACATTCGCACCTGGTTATCAGGGTTGGCGTAGCCGAAAAGGATGCCCGCGGCCACGTTGATGACGAGCCCGATGAAGGTCAAGACATTGGGCGAGATGCGAGCCAACGCCATGCGATTGACGATCGCGTGCAGCAGCTTGCCGCAGGCGCGTCCGAGGGCGCTGGTCCAGGTCATTTAGCTTCGGCCTCGTCGTGAATCGTGGTTAGGCTGAGAACTTCGATTTCGCGCCTGCCGGTAGGCGTAATCACCGTTGTACTGTCGCCAACTTTCCTTCCCAGCAGAGCGCGACCGATTGGGGAAGTAGTCGAGATCTTCCCGGCGGCTACATCGGATTCTTCGCTGGTTACAAGGTGGTACTCGATTTCTTCGCCCTTGTCGGTGTCATAAACCTTAACCGTAGATCCTAGGCCGACTTTGTCCTTGGGGATGTTGCTCAGGTTGATTAAGGACAAATCAGCGAGGCGGCGGCCGAGCTGACGCAAGCGAGCTTTGACGAACTCCTGGCGCTGCTTCGCCATATGGTACTCGGCATTTTCGCTCAAATCGCCGAGGGCAATCGCACGCTTGAGTTCCTTCGGAAGTTCATGGTTCAGCTCGTGTTCGAGGGCGTTAATCTCTGCTTGTAGTTTTCTCTTGATATGCTCAGGCATGTCCGAGAGGGATTATAAACCTAGCTTGACGGAGACGGGCAGCTAGACTCGAAACGTGCGATTACGGCAGGCTTTTCCACGGGCATGTTTCAAAACCTAATGGCTACAATTGCTTAGGCAGCCAGACGGTGGAAGTTTTAGTGCCTCTCGGGTTCCTCGGATGCACCCGACTTGCCACCCCCCTCTCCGGGACTTCGCCGAAAGACGCCTGAGACGGGCGCGGCAAGCCAAAGCCGAGGCCCGGAAGAGGCCGTTAGAATTGCGGGGTTCGAGCTATTTAGGTATAATCGAGAGGTGTTATTCCTCAGTTTTACCCGCAATTTTAAGCAATTCACTTCCGGGTACTTCCAATGATCTCTGAATCTGTTTTCCACATAGGCGA
>JBPYDQ010001072.1:0-4079 GCA_051986135.1 Terriglobales bacterium
GGAGTCTCGGCTATGGGTTAATGCCCCCCAACGCCGTTGGTGGGAAGCCAGGTAAAACTTACGCGTTTCGCGACATGGTCCTGTATCCAGTGGGCATCCCACCCCACTTTTTGGGGTCGACCTGTGATCCCCTCCAGCCGCATGCTGCCATGAGCGTGATCGTCTCCCGCCTTGCCGGTGGTGCCGCTATTACCATGCTTTGTCCGCGCTTCATAGTCAAGATGAACCTATTGGTCGAGCTTCTTGCCACAATAGACATAGTTCCTGACATCGACCGAAGGAGGCTTCTGCCCGTGGATGAGCGTTTCATGGGGAAGGTAGTCGCGAACCCGGTACCTAGATTGCTCGTTCCGCGGAAATTGAACCGCGAGCCGGCTGGTTGCTTCAGTGCTGGTTCAAAGCTTTCCTTCAGTACTCGTTCTATCTGGTTTATCGCCAGTAGAGTTGTCTATCTTCGCCAGGCTACTCCTGGGATTCTCTGCCATTGACGCGGGCGCCATGACCGTCGGGCAATGAATGACCAATTTCCCAGCGATCTTCATCTTTCTGCTGTTAGCGATTTACCCTCCGCTGAAGATTCCGACGTTGACAAATCACCTGTTCAGCGGAGAGCTGCAGGCGCAGAGTCTGGCCTTGCTGCCGCAATCATCGCGTACATCAGTCGAGGTCGGGTTATGGCAACCGAAACAAAGCAGGATTCAACGCTCAACGCTGCCAAGCAGCTCAGGCGAGCAGTCCGGGAACGCTATTATGACGAATACATAGCTGAAGATTGCGCGGCTGGTCATGACCCTGGTCGCTGCCGGCCTGATCTACACAAACATCGGATGTGTTCAGTGGCAGGCAACCCCACCGAGGTAGAGGTCAGAAACCTCGTAGCTTGGATAGAGGGAAGAGGGAAACCGAATCTCTCGTCTATTGAAAAAGCCATCTTCAGGATGGTGAGCACTCGAATTCATTATCATCACGGCCTCTGGGGCATGTCGCGCACCCGTTCAGCCGCCTGGGAAACATTCCCTCAGAGCATTGTGCCGCACTGAATTCAGGATTAGCGCCCTGATTCAGGATGAGCGCGCCCTCGACCTTTGCCCCTCGCAAACACTCGCGAATGGAACTCTAGCGTCTCCCCCATATGTTCCAGAAAATAGTCCAGGCTGTGATCCCCAGGGTAAAGATGAAATTCGTGGCTGATGCGCTCAGCCGCCAGCTGACGGTCCAGGTTCTTAGCGCCAATTTCGAAATTGTACTGGTCGCGAATTCCGCAATTGAAATAAATGGCTTGCTCCCGCAATTTAGCTTGGTTCTTCCTGGCCAGCAGGAAGGGATCGTTCTGCCGCCAGTGCACGACATCAATGGGATCGCCGAATACGTTTGTGATCACTCTCGTCATTGGGGACGAGGAACGCCCGGCTTGGTCCAGCTCCCCGAGAGCTTCGGTAATGAGCGCCGGGCTTTGCGCGCTTACCGATCCAAACAGTTCCGGATACGCGAAAGCGAATCGTAGCGCCCCATATCCGCCCATCGAAACTCCCGTAATGCCCCGGTACTCGCGCTGATGCAAAGTCCTATATTTGCCTTCGATATATGGCATGAACTCGCGGATAAAGAAATCGCTGTACCGCACCCGTCCATCAGCCGAGTTGATATAGAAACTGCTCTTCCCTTCCGGCGCAACGATCAGAAAATCACCAATCGAGGAATCCTGATGTAGATCATCCATGAGCGTCCAGCCCCCCGTATCAAACAGGCTTTTTTCGCTCTCACCGAGGCCATGCAGGAAATACAAGACCGGATAGTTCTGACGCGCGCCCGTCGTGTCATATCCGGCGGGCAGCCATACGCAATATCGCACCGGCTCGCCCAGGATGCGGCTCTTCAGGGCGCTGCAGTCGATCCGGCTCTCGGCCGCCGCAGCTGTGGGCAGAAGAAGTAGAACGAGAAGATAGGCCGACGGAAACATGAGCGCATTCACTCGTAACGCAGCGCCTCGACGGGATCGAGCCCGGCTGCTCTCGCCGCCGGGTACAGTCCCGACAATAGGCTGACCACGAGGGCAAAGGCGATGGCTCCCCCCACCAGCCACCAGGGAGTTGCCCAGATCTGTTCTGGCGGGAAACTCTGCCGCTTCAGGTAAATGTTCGTTCCAATATTGATCAGCCGGCCGATCGTCCAGCCCAGCGCTACCCCGAAAGCACCGCCCGCCACACCCATAACTCCCGCCTCCGCAAAGAAAAGCCTCTTCACATCGCTGTCGCTGGCACCGATAGCCTTCATAATTCCAATCTCGCGGCGTCGCTCCAGAATTGCCATGACCAGGGTGTTGATGATCCCAATAGATGCCACCGCCAAGGCCAGGCTGCCGAAGATTCCCAGGAACAGGTCGAGAATGGCAAAGAACTGCCGCATGCTGCGTGTCGCATCCACCATGGAAAGGGTATTGAAGCCCATTTTTCTGATGGTTTCCTCAACCGCTGGCACATCCCTGGCACTTTTCACCTTCACCGCTACCGTGGCATATTGGGGCGTACGGCTGAACGCCCGCGTCGTATCGCGAATATTTCCCACTTGCAGTACATGCAAGTCCTGGGCCAGCTGCAAGGGCAGAAAAACTCTCGCGCGGAACTGCCCGCGCATGCTCTCCGGATCAAGATCCGTTACCCCTACGATTTTCAGCGCCAGCCGATGCGACACAATGGAATACGAGGCCTCGCGGTTTTCCTCATCAGAGGGTGGGGGTGAGGCAGCCTCGGCAGCGGGGAGATTCTCCACCCGCTCGGAATAGCGCATCACCAGTTCCTGCCCAAGAAGCGGTTTGGCGATATCGGCAACCGGAGCATCGTCGTCGCCGAGCTTGCGCGTTCTGCCCAGCAGTTCTTCGGCAAATGACTTCTCGAGGATGACTTCCGCCGCTCGCGGTGAAGAGAAGAATGCCCCCTGC
This sequence comes from Terriglobales bacterium, assembly GCA_051986135.1. GTDB lineage: Bacteria > Acidobacteriota > Terriglobia > Terriglobales > Acidobacteriaceae > Gp1-AA122. The sequence goes on from JBPYDQ010001072.1 coordinate 2,939, forward strand.
ATGGAGTCAAAAGCGTCGTTGCTACGAGACGAAGCCGGCAACCCCGAAACCATGGTCAGATGCGGCTTGTCCTGATATCGAAGTTCGGTAATGAAGCGAATGTCGGGATAAGCTTCCAACACATTCGCCAGTTTCTCCATCTTCTGTCGAGCCGGCTCATCCAGCGCCGGCGACTCCGCCGGAGCCGGGCCACTCAACTCCTGCTCGCGGTTAAAGCTGCGCAAATCACGTCGGGAGGTGACGACCACGGTGTCGAATAGCCCTGATGCCTTCAGTCGTCGCGATGCCAACCTTTGTAGACCGATACCCAGCGCCAGCATCGCCACCAACGATGCCACTCCCACGGATATTCCGACGGTAGTCAGTGAATTGCGCAACAAGGATTCCTTCAGATTGCGCAGTGCCAGCTCGGTGAGATCGGAGGTCTTCATCGGCGCCCCTTCTGGATGGGCACCGCCGCAGCATTGGCCTGATCGCCAACCAATTTACCGTCCGCCAGAAACACCATGCGGCCAGCATAGCGCTCGGCCAATGAGCGCTCGTGCGTCACCATGACCACGGTCATCCCTAACGAATCGTTAAATTGACGAATCAGGTCCATGATCTCCATTCCGGTCTGGCTGTCGAGATTCCCGGTTGGCTCATCGGCCAGCAACAGCTGCGGCCTGTTGATGAGGGCGCGCGCCAATGCCGTCCGCTGCTGTTCCCCGCCGGAAAGCTGGGCTGGGCGATGGCGAAGACGTCCACTCAGGCCTACTCTTTCCAAAGCCTCTCGGGCCAGCCGGTCTCGATCTCCACGGTCGACTTCGGCGAATCTCATGGGCAACTCGACATTCTCGATCACATTCATGCTCGCGATCAGATTGAATGACTGGAACACCATGCCCACTCGTTTCAGCCGGTATTCGGCCAGCTCATTGCGCGACAGCTCAGAGATATTGCGCCCTGCTACGCGGATTGCACCGCTGGTTGGCCGATCCAGCCCTGCCATCAAATTCAGCAGCGAAGATTTTCCCGAACCCGACTGTCCCAGCAGGGCCACAAATTCGCCTTTCACGATCTCGAGGGAAATCCCATCCACCGCCCGGATCAGCGTTTCGCCCATGCGGTAGTGCTTGTTAATATTGTCGGTTTCGACGGC
>JBPYDQ010001073.1:0-3302 GCA_051986135.1 Terriglobales bacterium
TGATATGGGGAACTGACTCTTCGCGTGCTGCGGTAAATGGGGCGCGCGCGGTTCTCGTCCGCAACATAGCTGCCTCCGATAAAGATCGAGCAAAATTTTCCCAGACGGATCCAACAGGCCGTCAAGAAGGGTCTCAATCCGTGTACGCGATGCGAAGAACTCTGAAAACATAGTGGCTCATAGGTCTGTGGCAGGGGCGATAACAGGAGGATATTGTTTGCCAAGAAGCTGTGGAAATCCGGCCCAAAACTGGCAATGCGCTCCGCAGTGGGATGCACCGAGCGCTCGACGATGCGGCGCGAAAGGTGTCCACCGGCCAGGGTCAAAGGTTTGAAACTCGCTCAATACAGTCCATATCTGCCCTTAACGGAATTCAACAGCTTCTCGGAGTCGTAGCCAACTCCATCCTTGAAGACAATCTCGACGTTCTCGATGTCGGAGATCTGCTTCGATGGATCCCCCTTAATCACAACCAGGTCTGCGTTCTTCCCAACCTCCACGGTGCCGATCTCTTTCTCCCTCCCCAGATAAGTTGCTCCATTCAGAGTCGAAATTCTTATCGCATCGAGAGGAGGAAATCCGGCCTCGACCAATAATTCGACCCCACGTTGATCACCAAATCCGGGAAGCACATCGCCTGCTCCGGTGGGATCAGGGCCGGAAAGAAGCAGTCCGCCAGCGGCGACAAACGCACGCTCCAATCCCACGTCGTGCTTCCAGAGCAACGCCGGATCGATTTTGGGAGCAGGTGCCGAAGGGGGGCGCTGTCGAAGCAAGAAAAAATCCTCACGCGCCTGCGGAGTCATCACCTCCAGAGCTTGTTGTCGCAACGGTGGACGCCCGCCGCCCAAAAAGTTCTCAAAGACTGGCAGCGTCGATGTAATCGCCACGTGATGGCGGATGAGTGTGGCGATCACATCCTTGGCCTCAGTCCCATCGGGCTCCATGCGCGCGAGCGTTTCGCGGCCAGCGCTCTGACTGCAAGTATCGGGCTTTTTGTCTGAGTCCAAGCCTGTATTGACAAAGAACCCGTGCTCGAGGTCATCGATACCGAGTTCGGCCGCTTCCTTGTATGTGACTGAACAGAGATGGCCGGTGACTTTGATCCCACGTTGGTGCGCCGCCTCAATTGCAGCTTTTAATTCGGCACGAGTAATGTTCATGTAGGCCTTGAACGAGGTCACCCCGCGATCCGCCCAATACTGCACTAATTGTCGGGCGTCCTCTGCAGTGGTCAGATGCGGCATCTGGATAAATGGGCTCTGGCTCCCTTCGAGGTACGGTCCGGTGACATCAATATGTGGCCCCGGTAACTTGCCGGAATCAATGTCGCGCTTCAGGTTCAGATCCGCATAAGGTTCGACGCTGCCAGTTGTACGCAGGGTGGTGACGCCCTCAGCAAGATACAAGCGAGGAGCGGAGAACGTCATCTGCGGGATAAGCACCGGTTGCTCGTATTTGCGGTCGCTATTCAGGTTTGGGCGAGCGATATAGAAGAGGTGATTGTGCATCCCGACGATGCCGGGGATGAGGGAATATCCGTGCAGATCAAGAACCGTCGTGCCATCGGTGGCCGCTACGTCGGCCCCGGCTTGGATGGCCGCGATCTTGTCGCCTTCGATTACCACGTTTTGGTCTTCTACAGCAGGCCTCCCGGTGCCTTCAATCACTCGCACGTGAGCGAGAACAATCCTCGGAGCATGCACGCGTACAAACTCCTCGACCGTCTTCGACAGTTCCTGAGATTGTGCCGGCACGGCGAGTGTGAAAGAAAAAAGCACAAGAAGGCGAAGCGTAGTGCGATATACCATGGAAGTCACCTGGAGAAGCGGGCACATTATACTTGACGTTTGCTGTGCGACGGGCTTCGGTCGGCCGGACAAACCGGACAAAAGGATCTAGAGTCTCAAAAGGAATCGGCCGAACCGATAGCATTACTGGGTTGTTGGTTCTTGCCTGTGGAGATAACCTGTCGAGATACGATGACGCAGGAATCTCGGAGGCAATTATGGCCCATCAGGCACCACTGAAATATGTTTTCTACATTGCCGCCACGCCGGACAAGGTGTGGGAAGGCTTCGTGTCGCGGGAGTCAAACCGGATCATCTTCTCGGGCGCTGATCTTCAGGCGGACTTCAAGCCTGGAGGCTTGCTTGCGTGGGTAGGCGCGGGGGCTGATGGCAAGCCCGTGACCTACGTCCACGGGAAGGTCTTGCGGTTTGAGCCGCCAAGAGTCTTTCAGTACACATTCGCAATGGCCCACAATGATAAGGCATCACGCGCAACTATCGAGCTTGTCCCCGAGACCGAAGCCACCAAAGTGACGGTGACGCATGACGAGTGGGCTGAGGATGACCCAACCTACGTTTCCTGCTCCGATGGTTGGCCACGTATTCTTTCGCGTCTAAAGACGCTGCTTGAGACCGGGAAGACATTCAAGCCTCATTGATACGAGGCGAAACTGGTCTGAACACCAATAGAGTGCCAAATTAGCTGCTGATTAACCTAAGTGCTTTATCATCGCGGGCAACACACCGACTCCCACGTATCCTGCCAGGGCGCGCGTCCGATAAAACACTTCTGTCATCATCCCAACATAACTGGCGGATTCCATGCGCTCGGGCTGGCCTGTAGCTCACGGGTTCGCTTCGCAGAGCTTCATTGCACAGTGATTGTGCCCGCGGTCACAAGATTGGAGGCGGCCGACGAGTCGCCGAGGTACACCGTGTAGGTGCCGGAGGCGACCTGCCAGGCGTTTAAGGTCGTGTCCCAGTAAGACATGGGGTGGGAGGAGTCGTTCTGGTCGACCTCGATGGTGATGCTCTGCGAGGTACCGGGACCGAGCTTGACCTTCTGCCAGCCAACCAGGCGTTTCGGCGGTTCATGGAGGCTGGCCGGCATGCCCAGGTAGACCTGCGCGACCTCCGCCCCCCCGACGCTGCCGGTGTTGGCGACGGTGCAGATGACCTCGAAGTTCGGCTGCGACGCGGAGCTGAGGTGGTCCACGACGGCGGGGTTGGTAATCGAGAAGGTCGTGTAGGAAAGGCCAAAGCCGAAGGGGAAGAGCGGTTTTAGCCCTTTCTCGTCGAACCACTTGTAGCCGACGTCATAGCCCTCTGAATAGTTCACGTTGAAGGGTGTGCTGTTGTTGGGCGGCTGTGGAATGACGGGCCGTGGGAGTTGTGCGTCGCTTGCCGGGAAGGTAATGGGCAGCTTGCCTGAAGGATTCGTCACGCCGAAGAGCAGGTCTGCAATGGCGGGGCCGCCATTCTGGCCTGGATACCACGCTTCGAGCACGGCGC
>JBPYDQ010001074.1:0-28491 GCA_051986135.1 Terriglobales bacterium
GCGGCAGGGCCTCTTTTCAGAAAGCGCGCCGTAGGCCTTCCGAATAGTTACCTCGCCGACGCCGTCGGGCGGCATTGGTTTCTTCCATGTCTAAGCGGACAAGAATCGCCATGGCCGCCTGGCAGCACCATCGTCGGCGTTGTTGACGATCATCCAGGAGCCTCCTTGTTTCGGCAGAGCGCGGTAGAAAAATGCGTCGTCCTTAGCAATGTCCTCGTCTGTCCTGTGATCCGAGGCGCGGCCGACCCGTAAGCCGGGGAGAGCTCCCCCGCGCCCAGCAAGCGAGGCTGCGCCGAGTTGCGCGGCCGGAAGCGGGCCAACTCCCGAAAGGAGCATGCCAGCTACAGCACTCCCGCGAGACAATCGAGAGCTCGCTTCCAATACACCACCCAGATATGTGGCGATGGCTTTCCCTGCCGGGAGCCTCCGCGGCGCTGGTCGACGCGCTGCGATCTCCTCTGCCGCCATTTGCCTGTGAAGCAATGGATCGAATCGCCTTTCTCACCGCTGCTCAGCAAGACAGCTATCGCCAGCTCCGCCTGAGGCCTGGAACCAAAAGATGCCAGCCGTGGTTATGAATGGCCGCCTCCAGTTTGCCAGGGTCGACTTCGATCGCTGAGTGAGACCAGAGGTGTCCTCGACGGCTCAGCATCTCGGCAAAGTTCCCGACAGCCTGTCCGTGCTATCCTGACTTTCCGGGCAAATCACTTTGTCATTGCCTTCTGTGCCAACCGGTTCCCGGCCCGCGCCGGATGTCGCTCGGGCGCTGAACCTGGTTCCGTTCGCCGATTCGGAGCGCTCGCGACTTCATCTCGTTCATGCCCTCGCGCGGCTTTCGCCTGGTCTTGCCGGCGCTTTGCCGGGGCTTGTGGCCGAGGCGCCGGATCCCGACTCGGCCATCCTCTTGTTCGATCGCCTGCTAACGGAATCCGGCCCAGAGATGACCGGGTTGATCGATCGGCATCATGTTCTCGCTCACTATGCCGTTGCCGTTTTCGGGCACAGCCGGTATCTCGGTGAAACTCTGCTGCAAAATCCCGACCTGTTGAGTTCCTTTGTGCGCGATAGGAGCCTGGAGCGCAGCTTTTCTCGTGAAGAATTTCACGAAGCCCTGGCCCGCTTCCGTTCTGGTTCGCTGGAAACCGACGATTCCGTGCTGCTGGCGCGTTTCAAGCGCAGGCAGTATGTCCGCATCATGCTGCGCGATGTGCTAAAGATTGCCTCCTTCGCGGAAACCACGGCGGAGATCTCGTCTCTTTCGGATGTCTTGATTTCGGACGCGTTGCGTGCGTCGGAGAGCGAGTTACAGCGGCGTTTTAGAGGCACTGCGCCGGTCGACTGTGCCGGCCGCCCGGTCAATAGACGGTTTGCGATCCTTGCTCTCGGCAAACTCGGGGGAAACGAACTGAACTACAACTCCGACATTGATGTGCTGTACATCTACGACGATGGCGGGCCTGGTCCGGAGCATGCGATTTCGACTCACGAGTATTTCATCCGCCTGGCTCAGAAAGTCACCGACCTGCTGGGCCGCGCAACCCGAGAAGGACCGGTGTTCCGCATCGACCTTCGCCTTCGACCCGAAGGCAATGAGGGCGAGCTGGCCGTCAGCCTAAGCCGTTGTCTCGATTACTACTCCCAATTGGCCCAGGACTGGGAACGCCAGGCCTTGATCAAAGCCCGTTACTGCGCGGGAGACACCACCCTGGCGCGAAAATTTGTTGGCGGCGTGCAGCCGCATGTGTACCGCCAGCAAGTAAATTTTTCAGCCATCAAAACCGCGTTGGTCTCCCGGGAAAAAATGCACTCAAGACGGCGTCGGGCGACGGGAACCCACCTCAGGACCAGCGTTGACGTAAAAATTGATCGCGGCGGGATTCGCGATATCGAGTTTCTTGTCCAGTGTCTGCAGCGCGTTTACGGAGGAGCGGAAGCGTGGCTGCGGTCCAGTGGAACTCTCTTCGCTCTGCATAAGCTTTACGATAAACAGCACCTCAGCGGAAAAGAATTCCACGATCTCAGCAGCGCGCACGAGTTCCTGCGGCGGGTGGAGCATTGCCTGCAGCTGCGGCAAGGCCAGCAAACGCATCGCCTGCCCGAAGACCGGCGGGAGTTGACCATTCTCCAGCGGGCGGTTGCCGGTTATTTACCTGCAGGGGAGCGAGTGGACGATGTTGTATCTGCCATTCAGTCGCGCATGGCGGCGGTTGCTGAGATCTACAGCCGCATCGTCTATCAGGAGCAGAGCGGCGCACAGGATGTGGCTGTGGATGGGGAATTTCGGCTGCGAGCGGGTGCGGATGCTGAGACCCCGCAGCGCTCCGATCAGAAAATGCTGCGGCAGCTGGCCGCGGATGCTCCGGCCATCTATCAGCTCACGCAACGTGGCGATTTCGATCCCGAAACCCGCAAGAACCTGTTGCGCTTTCTCAGTGCCGCGTTCACCAGCTCAGAAAGGTACGGAATTCTTCTTCGCCAGGCAGACAGCTTGTCCCGTGCGGTTCGATTGTTTGCAACTAGCGACTACCTGACTGACGTGCTGGTGCGCCATGTCGAGGAGATCGTCACTTTAGCGCATTTCCCCCGAGAAGCTGCCGGTAGCGATAGCGGGCAGCTGTTCTCGGATAGGTTCCGCCATCGTTCTTTCCTGTCCGATCCGGTGTTCGCCCATATCGTCGGTTCCGACGCTGCCTACGAAGAGAAACTTTCTCTCCTGCGTAAGCACTATCGTCGGCGCGAATTCGCCTCCGGTGCCCGCGACGTTATCGCAGGCAGAGATGTGGACGAATCGCTCGCCTCGACTACGGCAGCGGCGGAGGACGCCATTGCTGCCGCGTTCAGGATCGCTGGCTCTCCCCGAGGACTGGCTGTACTTGCACTTGGGCGGTTGGGCACCAGGGAATTCGACCTGCTTTCCGATGTCGACCTGTTATTCGTGGCTGACGAACATCAGGATCGCCGCGTACTGACCAAAGCCGTTGAACTGATCATGCATGGGTTAGCGGCTTACACGCAGGAAGGCATGCTCTTTCCTGTGGATGCGCGCCTGCGGCCGCATGGTACAGAGGGCGAGTTGGTGGTGACGACAAAACAACTGCACACCTATTTTGAGCAAGAAGCCCATGCCTGGGAAGCATTGACCTACACCAAACTGCGGCCGATCGTGGGAGGCCGTCAAATTTCCAGCCAAGCGATGGCTGCCACCAAAACCTTGTTTGCACGTTTCGCGGCCCGCCCAGAGTTTAAGAGGGAAATCGAGGAAATGCGCTCAAAGCTAGAAGATTCCTCCGAAGAAAACTTCAAAAGCTCTGCCGGCGGCATCTACGACATCGATTTTGTTACCGCCTACCTGCTGATCGCCCATGAGGTTAGGCACAAGAATGGGAACATCCGCGATCGCCTGTGGCGGTGTGCCGCCACCGGCCATCTCGCCAAAGAAGATGCCGCAATTCTGGATCATGCAGCAGAATTCATGCGTACCCTGGAACATGTGGTTCGTTTAGTGACAGGCCGGGCCCGCCGGTCGCTGCCGGGACGCGGGCATGCCCGCGAGCGCGTGCAGAGACTTACCTCAGCAATTTTGCGTCGCAGCTTTTCGCAGAACCTGGAAGGGGAGTTGCACAACACGCTCGAACAGGTGCGCAGCGTCTATATGCGCGTACTGGGTTGACCGCCGGACTGAACATAGACGGGAGCCGGCGCGCCCCCACGATTTCGCTGCACCAGCCAGATAATCAGGGCAATGATGCCACCCAAGAAAATGATGGGCGGAACGATGATGGCCAGCAGCCACTTGGTACCCTCAAGTGCGGTGACGTCGCCAGCAGAGGTGCTTTGTGGATCGCGATGAACCGAGCCAGCCACGGCCGTAAGGTCTCCGGCAATCTGCGTGCCGCTCTGCGTGCGGACGTTCCCCCAAATTGCGGTTACATCACCCGCAACTTCGGCCCCGGACTCGAGCACGATGTTCCCGTGAACGGTGGTGACATCGCCCGATACCTGACCCCGGACATAGACCGAACAATTGATACAGGTTAGGTCGGCTGTCTTCTCACCAGCCTGCACGTGAATGTCACTGCCAAACTGCGTCCGGTCAGGGCTGCTGGCGGCAAACGATGCTGCGCAGAAGAGCAGGACCGGAAGAGGCAGCACGAACCTACTTAGTCGGGGCAAAAGCTTCATACACTAACTCCTGACTGCGCCGTCGACAAGACCGACGAGCGAAAGTCGTATTATAGAGGTCTAATCACAAACCGGTGAATCCCCCAACTAGTCTACAATCTTTCACTGGCGAAGACACTTACGCGGCTCAGCCAGGTTTTTCTCTATAATAAAAGATCTCTAGAAAATAGAGTGGAGGTGGGTTGGATGGCCAGTTCCTACAACCAAGCGCCGGTTCCCACGGGTGAGCGGATCACATACGACAACGGACGTTATCGCATTCCTGCTACTCCTATTATTCCCTTCATCGAAGGAGATGGTACCGGCCGGGACATCTGGAAGGCGTCGGTGCGCGTCTTTGATGCAGCCGTTCGGAAGGCATACGAAGGCGAGCGCCGGGTTGTGTGGTATGAAGTGTTTGCCGGCGAAAAATCGAAAGCCAAGTTCGATACTTGGCTGCCCGAGGATACCGTGAGCGCGATTCGCGATTTCCGCGTCGCCATCAAGGGACCGCTGACCACCCCGGTTGGCGGCGGTATTCGCTCCCTGAACGTTGCCTTACGCCAGATTCTGGACCTGTATGCTTGCGTCCGCCCGGTGAAGTATTACCGCGGGGTCCCCTCGCCAGTGAAACACCCCGAGCGCATGAACGTAGTGATCTTCAGGGAAAATACCGAAGACGTCTACGCCGGAGTGGAATGGGAAGAGGGAACTGAGGAGGCTGCCCGACTGATCGATTTCCTTAACAGGGACATGCTGAAAGGTGGAAAAAAACAGATCCGGTCTGATTCCGGCGTTGGCATTAAGCCGATCTCGGTTACGGGCACCAAGCGCCTGGTGCGCATGGCCATCCAGTTCGCCCTGGAGAATGGGAGAAAAACCGTAACTCTGGTTCACAAAGGAAACATCCAGAAATTTACCGAAGGTGCTTTCCGCAAGTGGGGATACGAGTTGGCCAAGCAGGAATTTCGAGACCTGATCGTCACTGAGCGCGAGAGCTGGATTCTAGATAATCACGACCACAATCCCGACATCAGCATCGAGGAGAACGCCAATCTGGTGGAGCCGGGCATGGAATTTGCCACCGAAGAATTTCGCCAGTCGGTCTACGAAGAAGTCGAGATGGTGCTTACATCCATCCAGGCCACCCATGGCGACGGCCGTTGGAAGAACAAGCTGATGATCAATGACCGCATTGCGGATTCTATCTTCCAGCAGGTAGTGACCCGGGCCGATGAATACTCCGTCCTGGCGACACCTAATTTGAATGGAGATTACATCTCCGATGCGTGCGCGGCGCAGGTGGGCGGATTGGGGATCGCGCCGGGCGCAAATATCGGTGATGGTTATGCCATTTTCGAAGCAACCCATGGCACCGCGCCCAAGTACGCGGATAAGGACGTGATTAACCCCGGATCGGTGATCCTTTCAGGAGTAATGATGTTCCGCTTTCTGGGCTGGAACGAAGCTGCCGACCTGATCGAGCAGGGCATGGAGCGCACCATCGAGCAGAGGAAGGTGACTTATGATTTCGAGCGCTTGATGCCGGGGGCGACGAAGGTCCGCACCAGTGAGTTTGCCGATTTCATTATTCAGAACATGAACGCCCTGGTTCTGAGCGCCGCGCCCTGAAAGCGTAGCCGGGGCGAAGTTCATCGGGGATGATGAGCGCTTTTTTTATCCTCCTTGCCGCCCGTATGTCTGCGGGGGATTAGAATTGTCAGTTTTGGAAAGGACGCATATGCGCAATAAGGTGTCGATCGTGGGTTCGGGGAACGTGGGCGCCACGGCCGCCCATTGGATCGCCTCGAAAGAACTGGCAGATGTGGTGTTGATAGACATTATCGAAGGCGTACCGCAGGGTAAGGGTCTGGACTTGTTGGAGGCGATGCCGATCGAGAAGTGCGACTCGGCCATCACCGGCACGCAGGATTACGCTGAAACTGCCAAATCCGACATCGTCGTTATTACCGCCGGGATGCCTCGCAAGCCAGGCATGAGCCGTGATGACCTGCTCAACATCAATCACGACATCATGCGCAATGTGGTCGAGAAGGCAGTTCATTATTCTCCGAATTCGATACTTATCGTTGTTTCCAATCCCCTGGACGCGATGGCGCAGGCTGCCTATAAGTTGAGTGGCTTCCCGCGCAATCGCGTCATTGGCATGGCAGGCGTGCTGGATTCGGCTCGCTTCCGCACCTTTATCGGGCAGGAATTGGAGGTCAGCGTGGAAAATATCACTGCCTTCGTGCTGGGTGGCCACGGCGACACCATGGTCCCATTGCCACGCTACTCGACAGTGGCAGGCATTCCCATCACCGAACTGTTGGAGGCAGATGTCATCAAGCGTCTGGTCGAGCGCACCCGCGACGGCGGCGCCGAGATCGTGAAGTATCTGAAGACTGGCAGTGCCTACTACGCTCCTTCGGCTGCGGTCACCGAAATGGTCGAAGCCATTCTGAAAGACAAGAAAAAGATTCTTCCCTGTGCCGCTTACCTGGAAGGCGAGTATGGACTCAAAGGATTGTTCGTCGGAGTTCCGTGCAAGCTGGGTGCCCGCGGTATCGAACAGATTGTGGAGATCAAGCTTTTTCCCGAGGAAAGAGCAGCCCTCGAAAGAAGTGCCAGCGCCGTTCAGGAACTGGTCAGCGTAATCGGGGTTTGATTTCCTCTGCCATAGCCTGATTTATCGTGCCGCGCCGGTAGCTCGCGCCCCGGTTTGGATTAAAAGATGCTGGCTTCGGCACTGGGAGTCGCCCATTTCTCGATTGTGGCGAGGAAATGCCGGGTCTTCTCAGGTGCTGGGACCTTCCCCAGCAAAACCGCTTTAAACGGAACGACTGTCCCATACAGATCGCGCATCGCATCCGAGTCCTGTTTTATGACAGCGCCGTTCAGGTCAAGCCCGGCGAACATTCCCCGCGAGCGGGCGTAGGAAAGAATCCCTGATTCCGGTTTCCAGTCCTTGGACGCCTTCGTTCGTCCTACCGGCCCCGCCGCCACCGACGTCCCGGCCCCCAACTTGAACCTGGTGGAGAGAAAGTCTTGCATACCTTTGTCCGTCATCACAATAAAGATCAGGTCGACTTCTTCGCCTCCAAATTGAAGTCCCCAACTCCCTCCTGTGATCGTGAACGGAGCCGGTCCGCTCCAACCTGACTTGTTCCGGCATGTCGCCACTCCTCTGCCGTGGCGCCCACCAACGATGAATCCGCCCTTGATCAACGAGGGAACCAGGGCAATACACTTTGCCGAGGCAAGAATTCCTTCTGGAATACCCTTATCCGGCACACTCATGATGTCGTCGAGCACTTTGGCGGCTTCATTCAGGCGCTTCTCGGTGTCAGAGGAGGCCGCGCGATTCTGGTCTTCTTTGCTTGCGCGGCCTTCGCCGAAGCTGGAAGATGCGATCGCCATCGCCACGAAACCTGCTATCAGGAACTGAGACATTACGTTCATTAGGCGCTCCACTCTGCCGGAAGAGAGTTTCACGGTCGCTAGAAGTCTGGACTGGCCTGGCGGGCAAAAGCCATAAAGTAGAACCTGTAGAAGCGCGTGATCCGTGCTCTAGCGGTGTTTCTCGAAATCAGTGCTGGTTTCGCCGGCAGCGGGAGACTCAGGTCGAAGCCGGCTGATAACGACCAGCCGCCTCGGGGCTGGCCCTATGTAGTACGTGGGATAGCAGGTGATCAGCGTGAGCCGAATATCCGATGTCGGTTCGATTAGGCCAACGTCGTCAGGATCAACCACCATCTTGTTTGTCACCACATAGCGATAGCGCCGGCCACTTCTGAGGATGAAAATCTCATCGCCGGCGTTGAGTTCATGCAGATGGCGAAAGAACGTATCCCGATGTCCGGCAACAACTGCGTTGCCCGAGTCTCCCGGCCAGGCCGTATCCTTCACATGTCCAGGAGCAAGCAGCAGTGACTTGCGATCGGTGCCGTCCAGAATACCTGCGTGCAGGCCGATCTTGGGGATGGATAGCAAAGTCACATCGCCGTGATCGCTGGCTGCCGGCGGCTGAGTCGAGATGGACCGCGTTGCCATCTGTGATTGCCATTGCAAGGCAAGCTGATGCTGCCGAAAAATCATCCAGCCGTAAGAGCTGGCCGCTAAAAGCAGCAATCCTGCTCCCACTACCAATAAAGAGGTCGAGAGTAGCCGGCGTGAGTGAAACAGCTCCCTAGGGCACGAGAGGGCGCGCTCTCTCGGGAAGCGCCATCTCGAAGTAAGAAATCGAATTGTATCCTTGTTGATCTGCACCAGATTTCACTCGACCAGTGGTCAGCACTCTCCCGTCTACTTCCGCAGGTAGACGCCGGCGAGGGTGGAAGCGAATCCCAGCAATCCCAGCAACGGCACGTCCGACCCGCTATTGGGCATCGATGCTTTGCTCTCGTGGGCAGCTTCCCGGTCTCGAGAAGTCGTGCCGCTTTGGCCAGTTCCGGCATCGTTGCCCTGGGTCGCGCGGATGGCTTTCTTCAGGTCGGCAGGAGTGCTAGGGGCATAACTATTCTGTGCCACGTCGGTGCCGCCGCTGGTGGAAGGCGCCGACCAGTTCCCCTGTGGCGTGGCCGGTTGTCCATAGGCCGGAACACTGCCCGGCGATGCGCCAGCGGAGCTGCCCGGGTTTTCCTGAGAGGGAGCTGACGCAGCCGCAGCCTGGGTTCCAGTTGCAGTGTTGGCCGCAGCCGGCGAGGAGCTTATGCCTGGCGTCTCAGTGTTTGTCGTCGAGACGCTCGGCGAAGGGGACGCTATGCCGTTTGCAGCATTTGTGTCGGCAGTCGCGCCCATACCTGGCGGTGTAGCCATCCCGGCAGGTGTCTGTGCCGCATTGGTCGTCGAGCCTGCATTCGGATTCGTCGATCCCTTAACGGCTCCCGCATCATTGGAAGCGCCCGGACCATTAGCGACTGAGCCGCAGTGATCTGACAGGTGCTCGATGCCGCTTACCTGGAAAGCGACCTGTCCTGCTGAGCTGGCGGTGGCAGAACCGGGATTCGAATTTGTGTTTGTCGTACCGGATTGACCAGGCTGACCGGTGATCTCTACTTCATGCCCGACGTGCGCGCCGAGCTGGTCAGTCTTACCCGTGAGGGTATAAACGGTTCCGGACTGTGCATCCGTCAATATGTAGTTGCCGCCGGACCTGCCGAGGCAGCCACTGATGGTTTGATTGCCGTTTGGATTGCCGATTTGACTTGTCCTGCTCTGGCCATTGGCCAGAGCGCGACCGAGGACAGCGGCCAGGCACATGAGCAGTAGCCACGGTGGAACTTTCCTCATGCAAGCCTCCGAAATCCTTCTCCCGGCAACTCTAACGGTAGGACCGGATGAGGCCTATCGGGAAGACCCCCTAGCTTTCGAAGATGGTTACAGTAAAAGGGATGGGGCCGAGTCTTGCGCTTCTCTCTGCGGTCGAACTTACGAGGAACTCTGGTAACGAATGATGACCGGAAATCCGCTGGTATTGCTGAGTACATCCACGGCCACCGTGTTAGCCTGACGCCTTAAAACTAAATCGAGAGTGCCACTCCCAACCCCCAGGGATCGAATAGCCAGATCCGGAATCTGGTGCGGCAGGAAGGGTTTTTCAAAGACAATTTGCTTGTCCAGAGAACTTACCTCGATCCCCAGGCAGGCTTCGAGTAGAAGGTAAATCGCCGCAGCCGCCCAGGTTTGAGGCGAGCAGGCAACCGGATAAGCCGTAGGTCCTTCGCCGCTGCGCCGCTCAAGGCCGCAGAACAATTCCGGAAGGCGATGCAGGTCCACGAACCCGCTGACGTCCAAAAAGCCGAGTAGGATGCGCGCAGCCTCCTGGCGAAATCCGTATGCCCCAAGTCCGGCAGCAATGATCGCGTTGTCGTGCGGCCATACCGAGCCGTTGTGATACGACACCGGATTGTAGCGTGCCTCGCCGGCGGCCACGGTTCGAACTCCCCAGCCGTTGAAGAAGGGCTTACTGAGTAGAGTTTTTGCGATGACGGCGGCGTGTTCCGCATCGGCGATCCTGGTATAGAGGCAGTGACCTGGATTTGAGGTGCGCACCCGGCAAGGTCGCTTGTTTCGGTCCAGCGCAAGCGCGTAGGTGCCCAGATCCTGGCACCAGAATGATTGTTCGAACTGAGCCTTCAATCGCCTGGCTTGGGCTGTCAGCTTTTCCGCAATTGTGGAGTTGCCGAGGGCAGCGGCAATGCGGGCGGCCGAAAGCCGAGCCGAGTACGCATAGCCCTGTACTTCGCATAGGGCAATGGGAGGCTCGGCAAGATTGCCGTCTTCATAGAACACCGAATCGCCCGAGTCTTTCCACCCCTGCTGCACCAGACCGTTGGGCGACTCGCGGGAGTATTCGATAAATCCATCGTGGTCCTTATCGCCAAATTCATCCATCCATTGCAAGGCGCACTCGACATGCGGCCACAGGGAGCGCTGAAAGTCGAGGTCGGCAGTGCGTTGGTAATAAGCTCCAGCGAGCATCACGAACAATGGTGTGGCATCGACCGAACCGTAATATCGGGCGAACGGCACCTCACCGAGAGCGGCCATCTCGCCATGGCGCGCCTCGTGCAGGATTTTGCCGGTCTCGGCATCCACCTCCGGGATCACGTGTTGCGCCTGGGTTTTTGCCAAGTGCTCGAGAACGCCCCGGGCGAGTGACGGATCAGCCCACAGACACTCCAACGCGGTGATGATGCCGTCACGTCCAAAAACAGCGCTGAACCAGGGAACGCCTGCGTAGGGATAATCCTTTTCTGGATTACCGACGGTCATCATGTGGATGTCCGCGACCGAGCGCTTCATCCAGGAGTTGAACCCTTCGTTGGATGACTGGATTTGGCACAGGTCGCCGCCCGCGATTCGCGTCTCATCGATGGAGGAGGACAGCGCCCGGTGGTAGGGAATGGTTCGGCTGCTGTTACCCTGAAGTTCGCAGGCGACCACAACTTCGATGACCATCTCTTCGATGGACGCGAGGTTGATATCGAACCGGCAATCGCGGGAGGTGATTCTGTCGGGTGTGGGCGTGA
Source organism: Terriglobales bacterium (assembly GCA_051986135.1). Classification (GTDB taxonomy): domain Bacteria; phylum Acidobacteriota; class Terriglobia; order Terriglobales; family Acidobacteriaceae; genus Gp1-AA122. Next base: position 11,196 of record JBPYDQ010001074.1, read on the forward strand.
ACGCAATTTTTGTTGAGCGCCGTATGCCATCCAGGCCTTGGTAGGCCAGGGTTGCAATGTTTCCATCGACTAGCGGAGCTGCCTTCTGGCCTCTCTGGGTACGCCGGGTGCCGCGAACTTCAAAGATGTCGGCATAGTCGGCGTTGAACTTCAGTCCGAGCGGAGTTTGGATCGAATGCAAGCCATAATTCGAGATTTTCAACTGCTCGTAACAGGCGTGCTGGTATAAAAACTTGGAGCGCGTAATGTGCAGCGTCCCACGAGGAATATGGACTTGCTGATTCTCCAATAGATCGACGTTGGTCAGATCGGCAGTGAACAGGGAGTTGTCTTCTCGCACCGTAGAACTTAGCAACAATGGACGGGAATTGCCGAGAAATAGCGCTAATTCAGAGAGAAATCGCGTGCCTTGATAGAAAATTCCTTCTTCGCCGAGACCGGAGGTCTCTATATCTCCGTACCGGTCGAAAACCGCGAACATGTGACCGTACTTCAGAACGCGGGTACGGTCATCGGGAGGCGCCGACTTCGTCGCTATGTAGAACTGTTGGGTCGTTCCCTCGTCCAACGGATACTCCCTCAGTTAGGGTAAGCGCAGAGCCTTCCTCTCTAATCAGCCTTTGGTAGATGCGTACATACTCCCGCGTCATGCGGTTTGCACTAAAGCGTTCCTCAAAGCGCTGGCGAATCGCGATGCATTTCAATTGAGGAACCGCCGTCAGGGCCTTGACCGCGCGGTTGACATCGGGCACTACAAATCCCGTAACTCCATCCTCCATGACCTCTGGAACCGAGCCGCAAGGATAGGCGATGACCGGCGTACCGCAGGCCATGGCTTCGATCATAACCAGACCGAAGGGCTCCGGCCAATCAATCGGGAACAACAGGGCATATGCATTGCCCAGGAAATCGTTCTTCTCGGGATGGCCAATCTCGCCGACGAAGTCAATCCGAGGATGCTTGAGCAAGGGCTTGATGCGAGCGTCAAAGTATTCCTTATCCACGCCATCGATCTTGGCAGCGATCTTCAGTTCCATGCCGGCCCGCTCGGCTGTCTCGATTGCTCTCTCCAGCCCCTTTTCCGGCGACACTCGCCCAAGGAACGCCAGGTATTTTCCGTGACTTCTGTGAGCCTTGAACTGATTCAGCGGAAGACCGTGATAGACGGTCCCCTGCCAATTCACCCAGGAGAGAGGTGCCCGTTGTGAATGGGAAATCGAGATTACCGGCATGTCGTAGAAGGAACGATAGAGCGGCTCGAGATCAGGAATGTCGAGGCGCCCATGCAGAGTGGTCACATGGTGCAGGTCGTATCGCCGGCTCAGCACGTAATGCAGGTAGTCGATATGAAAATGGATGAGATCAAAGTTGTCCCGCTCCCTAAAGACCCGATCCAGCATCAGGAGGTGATGTGCAAATTGATCCTTGCAGTCCGGATCCAGTCGTAGTGATCTTCGACAGCCCGGCACCAAGCGCGCTTCGGTAACTGAGTCTCCGCTGGCGTAAAGGGTAACCTCGTGGCCCTGCGCCACCAATTCTTCGGTTAAGGCTGACACCACTCGTTCAGTACCACCGTAAAGTTTAGGCGGTACACTCTCGTACAAAGGAGCTACCTGTGCAATTCTCATGTGTTGACCCGGAGGAGCGGCTTCGGCTCATCCGGGCATTCGGGTGAGCCACGTCGAGCTGACTATCTGCTCGGGTTTCAAAGCCCAGTCGTGTCCTTTAGCCAGTTTGTTCTTTGGTGGATCGAGAAATCCACCGCACTATTCGCCAAGTAGTTACTTTCTAAATGTACGATGAAGCTGGCTGTTCTGCCATACGGAAGATTCTGTACCGCGACTCATGTCCTGTCTGTACTGAGGTTTAGCAGCTCACCAGACTCCTTTATCGCTGCCGGTGAGCTTGTAACCAACGAACGCAGCGGTGGCCAGCGCCGGCAGCAGGCTGAGACGAAGCACACCTCGCAAGTCGCCGCGAGCACCGATTCCGAGCATTTGCTTGGTATACAACTCCGCCGCCTCGGGGACCATGGGGATGCGAAGAAATTTCTGGCTAACCCGGGTGCGCTTCCCATTAGAGCGGGCCGAGCTGAGCACTTCTGGCGGCAGGCAAATTGGTTCGGCGCCATAGGCAGCCGCATAATCGCAGGCGATTACCAGCAGAGTCGCTGTTCCCGGCCACAGCGAACCGGAGTCGGCGCTCTTCTTCAGCTCAGAAAAATCAACCGCCTGATTCCGGAGAAGCCTGGTGATGTTCACGATATCGCATAGCCGAATGTAAAAATGCCGGTACATCCGTTGCAGCGTGGCAACCACGATGCGTTCTTCAGCAGCGGGCATGGGAAAACTGTATCCACCGATCTCTTCTACTGCCCCACGGCGTTCGAGTCGCGATGCAAATCGAATCTGCTCGCCCGTCTGGCCCAGCCACTTCACGTGGCACTCGACTAATTCACCAAGACCTGGAATGCGGAAATTCCACTTATTAGCCAAGCGATCACCCCAGCTTTGTGGTTTCAATTCAGCTTGGAAGCGGCTGCGGAAGACGTTGACGAGCGCATCCTTGTCGCCGCTCGAATAAAGATCCAGGTCTCCACCGAGGTCCGGCCAATGATCCAACGACTTTATGACGGTCACCGGACATCCCGCATTTTCCAGTTCCTGGCAGATCGCGTTTAGAAATCTCAGGGCATTTTGGATCCGGCTCTGCTCCCGCGACAATGGCGCCCGCAGCCGATCTCGGATTTCGCAATACCCCAAATCAGGTGCAGTTTCCTGAATGATCCTGCCGATGCGCATGGTCACGTGGTGGCTGTCGGCCAGATCGAGATAGTGTCCGAGCTGCTCCTCAGTCAGTCCGGATAGAAACCGCAGCTCGTCTTCAGCTCGGGTGGATCGGCCGACTCGGTTGTCAGCGGGTGGGGGCGAAGAAAACAGCAGTGCTGACATACTGGCCAGATACCGGCTCTCGTTCCCTGAGCGTTCCCATGGGTTGGTCGTCATAAGCTATACTCAATCACTTTTCCCGGCGGTTCACATCGCCGCCACATTTAGGCAGCCCGGCCTCGATGGCGGTGCCTTCTTCGTAGTCATTCCAGGTCGCAATTAATAAAAAGGGAAGTGGATGCGAATAGTCGTAATACTTGCGAAACATGCTGAGAGTGTCGTCAAACGTCTTCCCGCAGCGTGTATCCATATGGCGGTTCAAGCTCCACGAAGCACGCCTGTCATTGAATCCCGGCCAGGCTCCGCCTACTACGATCTTGGAGGGATACTTGTTTCTCATCTTCTGATAGAAACGGTCCAGATAATCTTTGCCCCAGTCGCTGCCGTCGGGCATCCACTTTTGGCCGGGGTGGACCCACGCATATTCACCATCGAAGTCTTTTGCGTATTGCGGGGGGGGATCGTCTTTGTAGATCAGCCAGGGGGGAGCATCCCAGGTGTTCACCATCTGGCGCACCTGGTCCCAGTTCGTGCCGCCTCGCTTGGGAAACACAAAAACTACCGGGCGGCCTTGGTAGAGCAAGTAGGCATCGCGGCTGGAAGCTTCGGGCCCGATGTAGTTCTTGTAGGCTTCATCCATTGCGGCGAGCGCGTCGTCGGTCGCGTGGCCATTCTTTTCCTCAGTTTCGTCGTACATGAGAGCGTAGTGAAACTGCATCTGTCTCGACACCTGTGCGACCACGGCAGTGCTGCGATCTAGAAACGGCTCACGGTCGGCATACCAGTCAATGGCGAAAGCATAAATGCCCATATTCTTGGCCTGCTCCACCTGCTTGCGAATCACTCTCGGATCCTGAGTGTTGTAGCCGACATTAATGTGTTCGGGGTCGCCGAACCAAGGCTGGTAGTCGGCAACGAGTTTGGGATTAGCTATGTCCTCCGGCACGCCTTTATCGATCGCCTGGCGTACGCTGCCCTTGTTGCAGCCCCCTGGAAATAAGCTGATCACCACGATCAGCGCAAGCAGGGGTACTTGGAAACCTTTCATTCCGAAATCTCTGTGCGCCATGGGGCAAGAAGCTCGTCGGCAGTCTTCGGCATAGGATGCAATTCAGGTTCCGGCCGTTACGTGTCACAGTTCCGTGCCACCCCTCCCGAGACCTGAAAGCTGACACCTGAGATCTATTTGTTGACCGGATCGAGCGAGCGCACGAACCAGCGGTCAGCCCCGGGCGTCATCAGCACCAGGTAGGCTTGTTCGACGGTCTCGTGGTGAACCAGTTTGCCGCCGTCGAGAATTTCTATTTCCAATTGCGCATTATCCAGCAATTGCATCTCTCCGCCGTCAGGCGAGTAAAAGAATGCCTTGACATTGTGTCCGTGGTCGATGTAGCGAATCGAAACTCCCGTTCGGCGCTGGTCGCGAATGCGCTCGGTGAAGTTATCTTTGGCAAATCCGGTAAAGTAGTCGTTCAGCAAGTCGGCGCGATTCGATTGAGAAGCCGCTGCCAGGTCCCGCCACGCATAGGCATAATCCCGAGTCACATTGCGGCCTGTAAGTTCCTCAATCGGACGCGGCGCGATGCCATCGGCGTTGAGCTTGACCTGGGGAAGGGAATCGGCGGGTGAGGCGTGAAAGAACTGGGCAAGACACACCACCATGGCGATAAGAATAGCTATCGTCAATATGGCATGGCGGGGCGCGTTACCCCAAAAGTCGAGCGTGCATTTCATAGCCTGATTTCGTTGCCGGTCGCGACTCCGGAAGCAACCGAGATGATGGCTTTTCCGGTGATGGGCAGTTCGGTTCGCGCCACTCCTTTCTTGACTGGCGCGTCCACCGTGCTCTTGCCTTTACTGTCAACCGCCGTGAAGGAGACTACGGTCCCGTCCGGGACACTGTTTCCGCGACAGTCCTTTACTGGGTCGGTCTCGACTTCTACTCCTTTGGCGGTGCGTCGTGCCCTTATGCGCAGATTGCATGCGTCGGAAGCCACCTGCTGAATGATGCGGGGTTCTTCGTTGCTGCCGACGGTGGCGATGACTTTTACCGGCCCTTCTTTCGGCGTAGGGCTCATCCTCATCCAAGCCACGCCTTGAACCGCTTTCACCGATTTTGTAAATACCGGACCAGTCTTGGGCACAACGCGGAAGTCCACCTCGACGGGACGAAGCACAGGATTGTGAAACTTGTCGAAAACGAATGCCGTCGCGTTGATCGCGTCGCGCGCCGTTACCGGCACGCGCGAGGGATGCAGCAGGAAACTCACCTTCGCCGGGGGGCCGGAGACGACGTAGAAAGAAGTACCCACGCAGCCCTCCGACCCGCAAGTGACCGCGATATACCGGCCGGCCGTGTGCACCTGGTCGGCGGCAATTTCTATTTCACTTCCGAGTTTCACGCTTTTCTTGACTACCGAACTTGGCCCGACCAGATAGAAGGTTCCGTCGCCGCTGCCGCTGGTCGGAATAGTGAATGCGGTTCCGGTAGTCACTTGTTCGGGAGGTTGTAAGTCGGCCGCGTGCGCTGTCGAGATGGCGGCACACAATACTGCCAAGCAGATCGTTTTCCGATTACCCATTGTTCCTGCTGTAGTGGTTCACGACCACGTGGTAACTCTGTACCTTGGGCGCGATGTCTTTGGGGACCTCTACTCCAAAGGGAACGGGAACCTGCGGCAGCAAGGCCTGGTCCACGTAGCCATTCGAAACCCAAATTACTTTTCCATTGGCGTCGTAATAGGCGGCGACGACCTGCGCAATGTCTACGTTCTGTCCGCTTTGGTTCACGAGATTGCCCCTGAGCAGGTTTGCGCCGAGGGCGTCTTTTTCGATTTTCTGGTCGGTGACGGCGATCACGGGATCCGCGCTTGCTGCGACCAGCAGCGCCTTCAGATCCATCCGGACATTCTTCACCTGCTTAATGCGGATCCCGGGAAAATCGATGCGATAGGGCGAAACTTGTCGTGGCAGGAGAGTATGGGCGATCATGTCGAAGCTGCTCTCCTCGTCGATCGCCGTCTGATCCGGCCGCAGTAAAGTGGCCTTCACGCTGACATATGCCGGCACAGTGTCTTCGTTCACGACCTCGCCGACCAGCACCACGCCTTCCGGCCGCTCGATCGCGTTCATCGAGGTTATGCGGACGTTGGGGGTATCGACATTCTGTACGCCCCAGTCGTCGCCCGCGGTGCGCCCGATTACATCCCATCGCAAATAATTCACCGGGATCACTTGCGGAGGCACCTTGGCGAGGTTGGGCTTGGGCCATCGAACCTTCCAAGTGTCGTCCTCGCGTTGTACCTGAAGGTCGCGAACCTCGTCCCGCGGCCCGATGGCGCTTGACCAAGTCATACGCAGCCGCATGGTTGCGTCTTGATCGGTTGCGTGCAGCGGCCAAACGGTGAAGCTTTGCAGGCTTGAGTAGGTTCGCAGGCTGCCGTTGCTGCCGGACAAGTCACGAATGAAATCCTGTTTCTCCACGGTGTTGCTGTTGGCTAAGCGCGAGTAAGCGCTATTCCAATTACGAGCCTGGACGTCTTTCATGAGCGCCTCAACGGCTTCCTCGGGAGTACGCCCGGAGCTGATTTGGCGCGAGGCAGCTCCTCCCGACTGAACCCAGGCGATGCCGATCAACCCCGCCGTCACTAACGTAATCAATATCGGCAGCACCACCTTCATGGCTGCACCTCGCGCGCGTAAATGGAATCTCCCGCCCCCGAAGGTATGGTCAGCACGTCATCCACGTGGGCAAGCCTGCGCTTGGGCAGAACGAGGAAGAGGAGAATGGTCGCGATGCTGCAGCCGATCGGCAGAATGCCCCAGAGAAATCCTTCCCAGGGCGCAGGTACGGCATCGGAGGAGATCTTATGGGCCGGGGTGACATCGTCTTTAACCCAAGCCGTAATCGCACCCTGGTTGAAGGTTTCCGTTTGCCGCCAGCCAGTGAAGACCAACAGTGGATCGTAATAGGGGTCGTACACGAAGATGTACTTGAGCCCATAATGATTCGCGTGCCGCAGCATGGCCGTTAGCGATTCCATTCCCACCGTGCCGTAGAACTTGGCGCTGGTGAATTGCGCTGATCCATAGTTGGTCATTTCGGGTAACAGGCGGGCGGAGTTGTATTCACCGTCGACGCTTCCGGCGTTGGCGTAGGTCGATAACTTGGGGAGGGCGTTGCCAAACCCCAGCGTCAGGTAACGGTACTGATCGTGGCCGTCACGATTAAGAAATTCCACCACTGCGCTTACGTCCAGACCGCTGGTAGGACGGAAGGGGCTCCAGCTGAGCCAGCCCATGGCAAGGGAAATAGTGAGCACGGCGCCAGTGGCGAAAGCGGTCGCAGCCTTCCAGTTGTAGCGATCAATCATTTCCTCCGCCCACAGACCGACAATCGGCAACCCGAGCAGAACTGCCCATAAGGTAAAGCGCTCGAAAGTCAAAATTTCAAATGCCCGGCCGAGAATCCACCGAGGCACCGGCGTTGTACCCCCCAGGCTGAGAAGGAAGGTGAACCAGAAGGCCAGCAGTAGCGGCCGCAGACGCGCTACCCGAGCTCCACGGATAACCACGAAGGGCAAAGCCAGAAGGAAGGCCCCATAAGGCGCGAGGAAGTAGTTCATCAAGATGTTGAAGTTCATCAGGAGATTGGAGCGGCTGGCGTGCGGAATCGGCACCTGGTTAATGGGATGCTGGATGATCGAGATCCAGTAAGGCAGCAGCACGATGCCCAAACCGGCGGCCGCGATGGCCCCGAACATCATGGCACGCCCCAACACGGCCGCCGGACTGCCACCCTCCTCGCTCGTATCTCTCATGGCCAGCCAGAGTACCGGCAAGGCGAAGATCAGTGATCCAAAAATCAACGTGACGTGATGTACCGATCCTGCAGTCAGGGTTAATGCCAGCCCTTTTAGCAGTGCTTGCCACTCTCCCGCACGGGCCCATTGATAGAGATAGGTCACCGCCAGCAGAAAGAGAGGGAATGACAACACTGTGGGCAACTGGCCCGCCGAGTAAACCAGAAACGAGACGGTGCCGGCAAAAACGCTGAGCAGCGCCGCATAGCTGGCCGCCCGCTCATCGACCCACAGGCGGGCAAATCGGTACGCGCTGACTGGAATCAGCACCACCGCAAACAGCATCACCACCATGAACGCTTCATTCAGTCCGATGACGCGCGATAACAGTGCGATCCACTGGTGCACCAGCGGCGGATAAGTGGTTTGCGAAAAACCCGCGAACCACTTCTCGTTCCAGGGATCGAACCAGTGCTGGGCATAGTGCGATGCGAAGAAAATATGAAAATTGGCGTCATAAGATGTCCGCAAGGGAAGCCCCATGATGAGCAGCGGAGCGTGGACCGCCAGCGAAGCAAACACGCTGACCGATAACGGAATCTTGTGCCGAAGGAAGCTCGTTTCCCAGACCAACTTAGATCCTCCCTGTGTTAGCGACTTTTGGATTCAGCTCAGCCGGATAAGGTTTACTTGCAAGTTGTAGCTGCCGGGCCAAGTCGTCAGAAGGTTCCACTCTGCTATTCAGATTCTCCGGCGAGGTTCTCTCATGTCCAACCCGCTATCAGCCTATGGGCATCAGAGCGATTTGCAAGCCGGACTGCTCACCATTTCCCACAAGGGTCTCGGAATGTTGGCCAGAGGCACTCTCATCTTTGCTAGTTGCTTGCTGTTGGGCGGGGGCGTGGCATTTGCGCAGACTTTCGAAATCAACGGCCAGAGCAACTCCAGCTCCAGCGCTCCCGCCAAGAAGGGCACGAAGGCGTCCGCGCAGACGAATGCCGGAAGCTCGCGCTCCAATATGGGTATGGGCTGGGGATCGAGCATCGAGGTGGCACGCCAGGCGCGCGCTGCGCAGGAGGCTTTGGACAAAGGCAACTACGCCGCCGCCATGGAGTATGCGACCCGGGCCACACGCGCTGCCCCGCAGAATCCCGATTTCTGGTTTCTTCTCGCTTATGCGGCGCGTCTGGCCGGCAGGTACTCGACTTCTGTGGAGGCGTATCAGAAGGGACTCGAGGAACAACCCTCCTCTATACAAGGACTGTCGGGACTTGCGCAAACCTATGCCCGGATGGGCAAGGCGGATGAAGCCAAGGCTCTGCTCGAAAAAGTGCTGGCCGCTACTCCCCGCAGTATTGAAGATCTGCGCCTGGCCGGCGAGCTTTTCCTCTTCCAGGATCCGAAACAGTCGCTGACCTATTTCTCGCGGGCGGAGTCGGTAAAGCAGGACGCTCGTACCGAGCTCCTGATAGCGCGAGCCTATCAGCATCTCGGAGATCGAACGCAAGCACGTGAGTGGCTCGATCGCGCTCGCAACCGCGCGCCCAATAATCCCGAAGTGCTGCGCTCGGTTGCCAGCGTTTTGCGCGACTCCGGACAATACGATCAGGCAATCTCGATTTTGAAATCGGTTTCCCGCAGGGACGCAGACTCGTTGGCGGAATTGGCTTACACCTATCAGGTGGCTGGCCGGAAAAAGGAAGCTGCGGAGGCTTACCTCGGGGCAGCCGATTTGGCTAAGGGGCGATTGGATATTCAGCTGAATGCCGCACAAGCCGCGGTCAACGCAGGCGACCTCGGCCGGGCGGAAGGCGTGCTCAAGCGCGCCGAAGCCCTCGATCCGAATCATTATCGCCTGCACGCCATTCGGGGGGAAATCCTGGCGCTCGAGAGCCGCCCTGACCAGGCAATCCGTGAATATGAAACCGCTCTATCGCGTTTGCCGGAATCGGTTCCGGAAGGAGTACTGTATCCGATTTCGCTGCACGTTGACCTTTACCAGCTTTACCGCGATACCAACAACACTGCGGGGGGGAATAGGGAAGCCGGAAAGGCCCGCACTCTGGTTCAGCAGATCAATATTCAGGACGCCAACCGGCCCGAGTTTCTGCGCTTGCGCGCTGCCGTCGAAATGGCCTTTAACGATCCGGGGTCGGCTGAGCGTGACTTAAAGGAAGCCCGCACCCTGTCGCCATCGAACACCAACATCATCCTGAATTATGGAAATCTGCTGTGGAGAACCGACCGGCAAGCGGAAGCGGTAGACGAGTACCAACGCGTGCTGAAGCTCGAGCCGGCCAATCGAGCGGCGCTCGCCGCGCTCGGCTATCTTTCCAGAGCAATGGGTAATCCAAAGGCTGCGGAACAGTACTTCACGAAGCTCGAGCAGCTCTATCCGGATGACTATGTTCCCTACCTGGCGCTGGGTGATCTCTATACCGAGGACCGTGAATTTCAGCGGGCACAGCAAAGCTATGACAAAGCTCACCAGCTCGCGCCATCGAATCCGCTGGTGGTCGCCGGTGGGATCAATTCTGCGCTGGAAGCGCACCAGTTCCAGACGGCTAAGGAATGGATTGATCACTCTACCCCCGACATACTCGAGAACCCCCAGGTGATGCGCGAGCACGAGCGCTATTTGACCATGACCGGCAAGTACGCCGAGTCGGCTGTACTCGGCTACCAGGTCATTCAAAAACTGCCGCGTGATCCGGAAGCGCCGGTGTATTTGGCCTATGACCTGCTGTTCTTGAATCGCTACCGGGACGCGATGGATATCGCCAAGCGATTTCAGTCCGTCCTGCCCAAGGACAAAGACCTTCGCCTCATTGCCGGCTATGTGGATGCGCACAACGGTAACTTCCAAGCCGCCGTGAATGACTTCACGGAGGCGCTCGAGCGCGATCCTACGATGGCGACCGGCTACATGAATCGCGGATACGTGGAAAACGATATGAGATTGGCCGCTCGCGCAGAGCAGGATTTCCGGCAAGCACTCAAGCTGCGCCCCAACTACGGCGAGGCCCATCTTGGCTTGGCCTATGCGCTGTTGCAGTTGCGCAGCGCCAAGGCGGCATTGCGGGAAACCGATGTCGCCGAGAAAATTCTGGGGGAGTCCCGGCCTCTGCATCTGGCAAGAGCCGAAGCCTATCGCCAGCGGGTGATGCTTGCCAAGGCGGTTCCCGAATATCGGGCGGCGCTGAAATACCAGCGGGATGATGTGTCTACCTACCTCGCGCTGGCCGACGCGCAATCGGGATTACGCGACTACACCGGTGCCCTGCAGACGTTGAACGTGGCTCTCAAGTACGGTCAGGATCCGATGGTTTATGCCGAGATGGCGCGATGCTACGCAGAACTGCATCGCGAGACCGACGCCATGCATGCCATCGACGTGGCTGAAAAGAGCGGCGGCCGGGATGCGAAAATCCTTCTCACCACCGCCCAAGCCCTGATCACGCTGAACAATCGCGCCGCCGCAATGAACCGCTACGCGGAGGCTTTGGAACTTTCCGAGGCCGATCGCTTAAAGACCCGTCTGGCCCTGGCTCGACTGTTTGCCCAGGAAAGACACAGGGGCGATGCTCGCCAGCAGATTGCCCTCGGGTTCGCCGAAGCACGTGTCTCCGATGCGACCGTGATTACTCCCGAAGACTACCTCAATGCCGCCGATGTGCTGATGTCGATGAATGATTTTCCGCTGGCGGAACAGTTCTATAACCGGGCGCAGGCGGCCGGTGCGGACGAAGTTGCAGTGGCGATTGGCTTGGCCAACGCTCATCTGGCGATGGGCCAAACCCGGACTGCCGAAACTCTACTGACCAGCGTCAAGGATCCCGACAAGCAGCAGAATTACGACTACCAGGTTTCGTTGGGCAATGCCTATCGCCAGCAGGAGGACAATCACCGCGCTCTCGCCGCTTTCGCGCGAGCCAACTCACTACAGCCCGATAATGATCGAACCCAGCAAGCTGTTCTTGATCTAGCCGGAGAAGAGGGAAGACCCATTACGGACAAGCTGAGCATCGGTTCCCAAGCCTGGCTGGGGCCTATCTTTGAGGACGAGAACATTTACCAGATGGACGCCAGCTTCCGCGGACTCACCGGTTCGTCTCCGTCATTGGCGGCTCTATTGCCGCCTCCGCGCAAATCCGTGGAAACCTGGGCGGACGCTGACTTTCGGCTTCGTTTGGGCGGAGGCGTTCCCATCATTAATGGATTCGTTGCCGAGCGCAACGCCCGCGGCACACTCTCCTTCCCCAGCCAGCTTTTGATCCAGCGCCGAAACACTTACGACACCATCTTCAATTTCTCGGTGATGCCGATCGTTCACCTCGGCAACATCAAACTGACGTTCACCCCCGGCCTGCAGTACACCATTCGCCGCGACACCCTGTCGCCTGTGCAGATGAACCAGGACTTATTCCGCCAATATCTCTACCTGGCTACCAGTTCCGTAGCCAACTGGGTTTCTCTCAACGGCTTCCTTATCCACGAGGCGGGACCCTTCACCGATCAGGACCTCCACTCCCGTGATTACTCGGGCACGGTGAATTTCATTGTGGGCCGACCCTGGGGCAAGACTGCGCTGATCACCGGCTACGGGGCACGTGATGTGCTATATCGGCCCTCGATTCACGAGTACTTTGCCAGCGTCAGCTATGCTGGAATCCAACGAAAATTTGGCTCCAAGATCGTTGCCGATGTGGTCGCGGAGTACCTGAAGTCGTGGCGGGTGGAAGGCAACGCGTGGGCCTATGCCGAAACCGTGCGCCCCGGCTTCGCGCTAGCCATCAAACCGAACGAGAGATGGTCGGTCGACGCCAGCGGATCCTGGTCGAAGGGTATGGTTCTCCAGGCTTATGACAATTTTCAAAACGCCGTTGTTCTCTCCTACATGCACCCGGTGCGGGGTTCGGTGAACGATGGAACGGAAAACCTGCCGATTTCCTATCCTCTGCGCTTTTCTTTAGGCCTCGAGCAACAAACCTTCTATGGCTTTCCGGGCCACGCCAGAACCTCAATTGTTCCTATCCTGAAGTTGACGTTGTTCTGATGGACGCCATCTAATCCCCTTTTGAACCTCGCGTCGGGCGCGCTATGTGCTCGAATATGCGTCGGCGCGAAATGCCCAAACAAAGGACTTGGGCGAGATCCGATGCCGCAGCAAAGTGAAACGGGAATCCTGACCCACGAGCAAGTAACGCTACCCACATCCGGTTCGGCGACTGCCCTCCGCGCGCGTGTGCTCAGCGGAAGCATGATCATGCTGGTGAGCTCCGGCGTGGTCGGTGCCACCAACTTGATCTACAACATCGCCATCGCGCGGGTTTTAGGTGCGGCTGAATTTGGACAAGCAACCGCCATCTACACCCTGCTGATGTTGCTGTCGTCGGTAACGCTGGCGTTCCAGCTTGTCTGCTCCAAGTTTGTGGCCAAGAACTCGGATTTGGCGGCTAAGGCGGCGGTTTACCAGAGCTTGCACAGGCGTTCCTGGCAAATCGGGATTGTGGTCGGGGGAGTTTTGATTTATGCCAGCTCGGTTGTCTCTGATTATCTAAATCTTCCCACGCGAAATTATGTGGTTCTTCTGGGCATTGGTACCGCCTTCCACATCCCGCTCGGGGTCCGCCGCGGTCTGATGCAGGGCTTGTATCACTTCCGCCAGCTGGCGGAAAACTTCGTGCTCGAAGTTTTTGTGAAATTGGGAGGTGCGCTTGTTTTACTGCACTACGGCTACGGCGTTACCGGTGTCATCATCGCCGTCGTAGTCTCGGTTGTGGTGGCCTACTTGGCCGGAAGTCCGCGTCCGGCTTTTAGAGTGACGGCTCGTCCTGGCTTACCGGCTTCATTCAGCGAAGGCATGCAAGCCATCGTCTTTTTCATCGGACAAGTCATTATCAACAACGTGGACATTGTGCTGGTCAAACATTTTTTCCCGGCTGCGCTTGCCGGATTATATGCCGCCATCGCTTTGGTAGGGCGGGTGGTCTACATGCTTTCCTGGTCGATTGTGAGCAGCATGTTTCCACTGTCGGCCGGCAGTTCCCAGGAGCGTAGCGGCCGAGCGGTTCTGGGCACTGCCCTCTTGCTGGTCGTCTTGGTTGCGTCCCTCTTTACCATCGGCGTCGGGTTGGCCCCCGACAGACTTTGGTTGATGATCTTGGGGAGCCATTTCATAGTCAATTCGCCAGGCTCGTTCTCCTCCTTGCTGGTGCTTTACGCGGCCCTGACCGGGATCTACTCGTTTAGCGTAGTGATGATGACCTATGAGATGTCTCGGCGTCTGGCCAATACCAGCTGGCTGCAGCTAGCAGTCAGCGGCGCCATTGCCGTAGGCATCTATTTGTTTCATTCCACTCTGCATGACGTCATCGCTGTGCAACTGGCGCTTATGATTTTTCTTCTGGTGGCGGTCTCCATCCCATTCATTCGAGCCGAAAACTTCGGCGAGCGTCAGGCGGCTGAGCTTGCCGGCCACCGCAGGCTGAAAAAGCTGACCGTCGTCGAGGAAGAGGAGGTTATCGCAGAATTCTTGAAGGCCGAGTTCTATCAGCCGGAATTCGATCGTTACCGCGACCGTTTTTACAACGTTGTTCATCATCCCGATCTGAGTAATATGCGGGAAAACAAGGTTCGCCGGGCCCTGCTGTTTCGGCGTCGCGGCCGCATGTGGCGTGAGCTACCCCAGGATACACAGTGGTGGCGGGTCGAACTCGACCGGGACGACCTCGCCCGCATCCGCGCCTTCCCACGCAAGCAGTGGCGCAGCTTTGCCGCGGGAAACTTCTATCTCACCGATATGATCGAGCGCATCCGCCGAAAGGTGGAGGCGCCGGACGGCAACAGCTTCTCGGTCAAGATGCGCGGCGTAACCGCCGCTCTGGAGCAAAAGCTGGTAACCAACTCGGTGTTGCTTATCGGAATCGACGACTCCGGCCCTCTTACCGTCATCGAGGGAAACCACCGCATGGCCGCGGCTATGTTGATCGATCCTTCCACTGTCCATCAGCGGTTCAGTTTTTACTGTGGTTTGTCTCGGCGAATGACACAGTGTTGTTGGTATCAAACCGACTTTGCCACCCTCAGCCGCTACGCCAGGAATATAGTTCGCTATATGTTCCACGATCGCGATTTCGTGATTCAGCGGAGCTTGCGCGGCGAGTTCTCGACGTCCGATATCACGGAAGTCTAGCTTCTAATCAGGGGAAAAATTTGCGGTGGTTTACTGCCGTGCCTCGTCCCTGGCGGAAGCATTGATTTCTATACTCTGGGCTTGATAGTTCTTTCCATCGAAAACTGCCTTAACCACGGTATCGGATCCAACCCTTAGGCCTCGTATCTGACCTTGACCCACTCGATCGACCGCGATGTCGTAGGTCTCATGGTCGCTCTGATTGGCAATCGCGAAGCGCTTCAAACGCAGATCCAGAAACGTGATCTTTCCCACGAAGGTAAAGGTTTCGCCGGGATTCGCCAGCACTTCGATCTCACGCACCAAGCTTCCATTGGCACCCGCGGCAAAGTTGATCTTTACCAGCGCACCGGGAAGTACCTCAGAGGCCTTGGCGCGCCGCCCCTTTAGCATGATGGCAGTTTGAGGTGTTAATCGGAACTGAAAAGGTTCGGGCGCAACTTCCTCACGCAGCTTCAGCATGCCGTGTGCCGCATCGACGGACACCACCTGCCCGCGAGCGTCGCCCTGATCGGCGCTGGTTTCGAGGAGAATTGTCTTGGCAAATATCTGATCGCGGTTCAGCATGGTATCCACATAGACTCGGTGGCCGGGTTGGATGTCCTTCACGCTTGCAGGCATTCCATTGCGGAGAATCTTTGTGCGCAGGTCAAACACGATGTTCGTCTGGCCACCGCCGAAGTCGCGCAGTTCGAGGCGATTCGTAATGGGGTCGACCTTCCCCACCGTTCCGCCCATCAGGGTAAGCTTTCCTGGGGGCAGGGGCGGCAAATCCAGCAGCGGGTCGTATCGTGACCGCTCCCGTTCCGCCTCCGGATTGGGCTTTGATGCGTTCGAATTCGTCGGTTGTGGCGACGTCTGGGCGCAGGCGAGTCCGGCGACCAGAAGAACGGCAATCACCCGGATGAATGGCATCGGCTATCGACTCCGGCTGCTTTGGATGTCAAACCGGAGTAGTGGGTCGCCTCGCATCGTCATGAATTTGCAGGAACTTAGCGGGCTACCCATGGCAAACCGGCGCTGCTCAACCGCATCCAAGCGCTCGGTCGACAAAGGTTTCCGCGCTCCATGTATTTCTCGTCCCACGCCGTCACGCGAACTATCTTTCCGTCACTTGTTCTGGCTATTGTCCTCTCGATCACTCCAGCGGTAGCGGGACAGGACGCCAGCTTCACGCTGAAGATTCCCAAATTTGGCAAGCTTACTCGCGTCCAGAAACTCAATCGCGACGGTGTACGGGCGATTCAGAAGCGTCGTCTGGAAAAGGCCAAGAGGCTTTTTTACCAGGCCTATCTCATCGATCCGAATGATCCGTTCACCCTGAACAACCTAGGCTACATTTCCGAGCTCGAAGGCGATGCCGACCGTGCCCTGCGCTATTACGATCTCTCTTCCAAGAATGCTTCGCAAGCAATCATTGATACCGCAAGCAGGCCCGAACTGAAGGGACGGCCTCTGCAAGAGGCGTTCGCAGCCCTGAATATCCCTGAACTCAAGGCCAATAAAGCCAATGTTGAAGCCATCAGCCTTCTGGGCAAGGGGCGCTTGCCGGAAGCAGAAGACGCGCTGAGAAAGGCGTTGGCGACCGATCCCCACAATCCGTTCACGCTGAACAATATGGGATTCGTCATGGAATCGGAAGGTGACCTACAGTCCGCATTGAAATACTACAGTGCGGCCGCCAGCGCTCAATCCGAGGACCTAGTCCTGGTCTCTCCCAATGCGAAATGGCGGGGCAAGCCCATCCGTCTAGTCGCCGACAACAATGCTCGGGCTGTGAGCAACACGATCGCAAAGGGCGAAGACCTCGAGGCGCAAATCGCACGCTTGAATCTCCGCGGAGTGGCTGCCCTGAACCACAACGATCCTGAGGGTGCTAAACAGTTTTTCAAGAAGGCTTACAAGCTCGACCCTGGAAATGCATTCAGCCTCAACAATATGGGATATGTCTCGGAACTAGAAGGAGATCGCGAGACGGCAGAGACCTACTACGCCGATGCCCAGGCGGCGGCTGATAACAACCTTCTCGTTACCTACGCCAGCCGGCGGGAGGCTGAGGGTCAGGCCGTCAATTCGGTTGCCCAGCAAAACGAGGACGACACCCAGTCGGCCATCGAAGCCCTACAACAGGTCCGACGCCGGGAGGGCGAACCGATGCCGCAGCTCAAACGACGGGACAACAGGGTGGTACCTGAACGGGAAAACGAGCTGAACAAACCAGCTCCTCCATTGAACGGGGTTACACCGCCACCGCTGCCCCCTCCGCAGGTTCCCGAGCGAATCGAGCCCACCCAAAAGCAGCCTCAAAACCAGTCCCCACAGGGTGGCCTTATCGAGCCCCTGCCAGAATC
>JBPYDQ010001075.1:0-3479 GCA_051986135.1 Terriglobales bacterium
CGCTATCACGCGATCGCCTGGGACAATGGTGCCATCTGGCAGATCATTGGTAACGACTCCAAACACTATTCCGATTACCGGCCGGGACTCGTCAAGTACGATGCCGCGACCGGTCGTGTGTTGGAGACGGCTGATTTTCAACCGGATTCCAGTGATCCCCACGGACTCGCAATGCACGACGGTGCGCTGATCAGTTGCGATGCAGGCATCCACCCCGGCTGGCCGGTAAACGACAGCCCGACGGCCGGCTGGATTTTCCGAATCGATTTCGTTTGATTGGATGGCTTTCGAAACTCCTGCAAGACCAAGGGATATCGATTAAAACAGGAGTCGTAAGCTGAACTGAATGTCGCGCGGCGTTCCAACCGTAGCCGTAATCACACCGGCGCTGGGGCTGCCGATAGTCTGGCCTGGCAGGTCGAACTGCGGGTGGTTCAAGACGTTGAAGAATTCGGCTCGCAGTTGCAGCTGAACTTTTTCGGTAGCGTCGAACTGCTTGAAAACTGAAAAATCGACATTGGTGCGGCCGGGACCCCGCAGAATACCCCGTCCGGCATTGCCATAAGTAAACTGTGCAGGCGTGCCCCATGGCGCTCCAGGTGTGTTTAAGGCCGTGTTGAACCAGTGCGTGATAGTGGGATCCGGGATGTGCCAGTCGGCTAGCAGATTTGGCCGGCTGGAGGCGCCTGTGTTCGCGACAGAGTTAGCGAGCACTGGTGCAAACGGTAGTCCGGTCTGCTTTGTGAGGATCATGTTCACCTGCCAGCCGCCGACCAGCGTGTCCGCCCATTTTTGCCCGATCTGATATCGCCTCCCCTGGCCGATCGGCAAATCGTAGAGCAGGGTCTGGGTGAAACGGTGCCGGACATCAAAAAGGCTGTTACCACGATCGAGGAAGCGATAGCGTGGGTCCTGTGGAATAGGCCCTTCGCCATTTCCTCCCTGTTGCAAGGGAACGTTGTCGATCGAATGAGCGTAGGTATACGCGCTCAAGAAACTTAGTCCATTCGAAAACCGTTTCTCGGCGCTCAACTGCATAGAGTGGTAATTGGAATTACCGTCGGTGGCGGCGATGGTATCACCCACCACACCGGGTGCAATTTTATAGAGTGGGTACCGCGGGGCGACCGCCCCCGGGCCCGGGGCGGCCTGATTGTAGTTATAGTTGATATCCAGCCGGCGGCCGAGGTTCCCCAAATAAAACGCCTTCAAAACTAAGTTGGCTCGGAGCTCATGCTCCACACCGAGATTAAACTGCTGCGCGTAAGCGTTGCTATAGTTGCGGGGCACGGTTAGAAAGCTGCCCACGGGATTATTAGAAACCATTGCGAAATCAGTTACAGGCGCGGGCGGAAGACCGTCTTGAACTTTGCCGTAGTTGGGCGCGAGTTCATTGACGGTCACGGCGTCTGAGGCCGCGAAGGGCAAATATCGATGCATGCGATACAGGCCGCCACCGGTGCCGGAGGCGTTATAGAAAAGGCCAAAGCCGCCCCTCAGCACAGTGCTACGCAAGAGTTGATAGGCAAAGCCAAAACGCGGCGCCAGAAGTTTCCATTGCGTCTGAATACCAACGTGTCTATTGGTGTTAAAGCCCGCAATCATTACCTTGCCGTTCTGGTTGTTTAGGTTCATCATGCGATTGGCGACTTCAACCGGCGGCGGCAGGAACTCGTAGCGCAGGCCAATATTAATCGTCAGCCGGCTCGTCACCCTCCAGTCGTCTGCAATGTAGGTCCCGATTTCCAGCACACGGTAGCCTGCCCAGACCAGTTGGAGGTCCTGCGATAGCGAGCTGTAGGCGCCCAAAAGGAAACCCGCCATGCCATCGCCGGTTCCTGCGGGCTTATTGGGGTCAGCGGTGAAATTGGTATCGAAGGTGAAAAGGCCGTTGCCCTGATTCATCTGGAAGTCGATGATCTGCCGCCGCACAAGGCTGGTTCCGAATTTTAGTGTGTGGTTGCCGCGCAGATTTGTAAAGTTGGCTACCGGGTTGAATGTATTCTCCAAACGGATCGTCGGGATCGATGCCGGGCCTCCTATGCCAGTGTAACCGCTGGGGCTAAAGATGGGCATGCCATTGGCTTGAGGCGACTGATTGGAATAAGGCACGCCGAGCAGCGTGCCGAGTCCCGGTCCGCTCGAAGGCGCCTGAGCGTCCAGATTATGCATGTTGAAGCGTGAGAATCCCATGCGGAAATCAGCCAAAAAGGATGGGCTGAAAGTGTGGGTGAGTGCTGCCACCAAGTTGTATGCTGTCTGGTTATTCGTCCCGGCGTATGTGTTGCTATTGCCAAGATTGAGAGGAATAGACACACCAGGGACATTGCGAAAACCGAAAGTGGACGGGGTCTGAGTCCGCGTGTCCTGGCGGGAGAAGCGACCGAAGATCGTGTCCCGGGAGCTCATTGCGTAATCAATCCGAGCATCGCCCTGGTCGTATTGCTGTCCCAGTACGGGATTGGTGAACTGATTGCCAACTAGCCCCGGGCCGGTCGGGAGAGGATAAGCCTGAATTAGACGCGAGGCGACTGAATCAAACCGGTTGGCTGGGATCTTATCGCCCGGGAATTCCGTGCGCGTGTAGCCGCTGGCTGTGCTCGGTGTGGGGACTACGCTGGCCGGATCGTAAATCGGCCTGACAGCGCTGAAATCCCCAAGACGCTCGGCCGCGGTAGGAACCGTATTTACGCTCGTAACCGTGCCCTGCTGCTTCCGGAAGCCCTCGTAGTCGGTGAAAAAGAAAATCTTGTTATGAACGACCGGACCACCCAGGCTGGCGCCGAACTGATTCTGGTGATACGGCGGCTGAAGCGATGAACCTTTCGAATTGAAGAAATTCCGTGCATCCAAATCGTTGTTGCGGATGTATTCGAAGGCGCTTCCATGGAAGTTGTTACTTCCGCTCTTCGTGATCACGTTGACGGTTGCGCCTGAGTTGCGCCCCTGCTCGGCCCCGAACAGATTAGTCTGCATCTTGAATTCTAGGATGTCCTCCACGCTGGGCCGCACGGTAATCAAGGCGTTCCTGCGGAAATTGTCGTCCACGCCGTCGAGCGTGAAATTGTTCGACATCTCGCGATTACCATTCACCATCAGCTCGGCGCCGGGGCGAGTGTCGTCGGGGCGCGAACCACTGCCAATGGTGCCCGCCGGGCCATAACTGACGCCGATCGCGCCAGGACTTAGGATCGCGAGCTGTGCGAAATTGCGGCCATTCAAAGGCAAATCGCTGACCGCCTTGGTCTCGATCACCTGGCCGATTGACGAGTTGGACGATTCCAGCAGCGGGGCCGCCGCCTGCACATCGACTGTCTCGGAGACGGCGCCAAGCTCGAGGACGAAGTCGATGCGGGCGACCTGGTTTACTTCCAGCCGCACGCCCTCTCGAGTGAACTGGCGAAAGCCTTCCTTTTGGACTGTGATGTCGTAGTCGCCCGGCTGCAGAAGGCTGACTTGGTAGAAGCCCGTTGTGTCAG
>JBPYDQ010001076.1:0-5211 GCA_051986135.1 Terriglobales bacterium
GATACGTGGGAAGCAAATCCGCCAAGATTGCGAACCCAAGCAATCATTTGCCGCTCACCGCATAACAGGTCGCCGAGCGTAGTCTTTTTCAAGACGTCCTCGATGGCTCCCTGCAGTGTGCGCCAGAGCACTCGCAGGGAACAATCGACGGCTCGAACGCAGGTCTTCCTCTCACCAACATGTGTTGTGCAGAAGTCGTCTTCGAACAGAAGCCCGCCTAATGCGGTCACGACGTCCCAGAGGACGATCTGTCTGGCCGGACGCGCTAGGGAATAACCGCCGGAGCCGCGCGCAGCTGTGACAAAGCCGCCTATCCGGAGTAGCCGCATGAGCTTGCCGACGTACGCCTCGGACACGCCTTCGACGTGGCTGATCTCGGGGATGGTCAATTTGCCGCCTGGTCCCGCTTGCGCGAGGCAAATCAGGCAGCGCATACCGTATTCTTCGTGGGACGTCAGTTTCATCGATGTTTGATCCCCGCGACTACCATCACCTTCGTTTCTACATCGAGCGGTAAGCTCCCGGGCCCCTGCCGGCACCGACCTGCTCACGCAAGCTCTCGTATTTCGAGCTCGGCGAACACAGGCAAGAGACCCGCCGTAGTGTTTGCTTCGGATTGGAGCATGCACTGAAATTCGCCATAAGGGCAGAATCACGCGCTCAGCCGTTGCCGAGTGCTCCGAATCTACATCAACTCTTCCACAAACGACCGGGTCACGGCCTCCGGCAGGCGCGTGCTGCGACGGGTGAGTGGGCCCTCGTTCAGTACGGGCTCAGCGCCGTGCAGGGTCGGCACGTCGGTGCGCTGGAAGAACTTGCCGATGGGAATTTCGTCACCCCACAGCAGGGCTTTTTCCATGGCAGCGAGCCAAACGCTGGGATCGTAGGCTGGCTCGTCCTCGAGCTTCTTGACGCGGGGGCGGAACCACTGGTAGGTGTTGTCGTGGTTGTAGGTGACGCAAGGGCTAAAGACGTCGAGGAAGGAGAAGCCTTGGTGCTCGATGCCTTGTTTGACCAGCGCGGTGAGATGCTTCTGCTCGCCGCTGAAGCCGCGGGCCACGAAAGTGGCTCCGGCGGCCAGCGCAAGCGCGATGGGGTTCACAGGGCCCTCGACGTTGCCGAACGGCATGCTCTTGGTCTTCATGCCGATGCGGCTGGTGGGGGAAGTCTGGCCCGTAGTCAGGCCGTAGATCTGGTTGTCCATGACGATGTAGAGTAGGTCGACATTGCGGCGCATCGTGTGCATGAAATGGTTGCCGCCAATGCCGAAGCCGTCCCCGTCGCCGCCGGTGACAAGGACCGTGAGCTCGTGGTTGGCCATCTTGACGCCCGTGGCCACAGCCAAGGCACGGCCGTGGAGAGTGTGCATCCCATAGGTATTGACGTAGCCTGGGAAGTTGGAGGAGCATCCAATGCCGCTGATGGTCACAACATTGTGGGTTGGGATCTGCAACTCGATCAGGGCCTTCTGGACTGCGGCCAGGACGCCGAAATCACCGCAGCCGGGGCACCAGTCGGGATCGACCTTGCCCTTGAAATCTGCCATCGTTAATGATTTCTGGGAAGCTTGGATTGCAGTTGCCATGTCTTTCTCTTTCCTTAAACCATGATTTCGTGCGTGGGGACATAGAGTTTAATTTTGCCAGCCAGTTGCTCCTTGACGCCTTCCACAATGTGGTGCGGCATGAATGGCTCGCCGTCGTACTTGCGGATGTGCCCGTTGGGCACGAAGCTGGTCTCGCTGCGCAGGTAGCGGGCGAACTGACCGCTATAGTTGTTCTCCACAATGATGGTGTGGCGGCAGCCCTTCAGGATTTCGAGAATGGCGTCGCCCTTGAGCGGCACCAGCCACCGGATCGGGAGCTGGTTAGCGGAAATGCCCTGCTCATTTAGGATCTCGCAGGCTTCCTCTATGACGCCCTTGGTCGAGCCCCAGCCGATGAGGGTGACGTCGGTGTTGTGGGGACCGAGTAGTTGGGGCGCCGGAACGGCGGCCTCGATGCCAGCCACCTTGCGCATGCGCTTGTCCATCATCGCGCGTCGCTTGCCAGGGTTGGTGAACTCATCGCTGATGAGCACGCCGTCCTCGTCGTGCTCGTCGGTGGCTGCGGTGTGAGTGTGGCCCGGCACGCCGGGAACCGCGCGCGGTGAGACGCCGCTCTCGGTGATGAGGTAGCGTTTGTAGCCGCCGTTGGCTGCGTTGCCATCGGTTCCGGCGGGCGCCGAGGTGATGATCTCGCCACGGTCGATGGACGGGTAGAAGTTCAGCTCATTCGGATCGAGGCTGAGCCGCCCTTCCGACTCCAACAAGTCGCTGAGCACGATACCCGGGCACTGGAAGCGATCAACGAGATTGAACATCTCGGGGATGATCTTGAAGCAGTCGCCGATGTCCAGGGGTGCGGCAATCAAGCGCGGATAATCCCCGAAGGCGGCACCAAGCATCTGCCACAGGTCGCCCTGCTCGGTTTTGGTGGGCACACCAGTGGAAGGGCCGGCGCGCTGACAGTCAATGACCACGACCGGGGTTTCGATCATAGCCGACATGCCCAGGCCTTCGCTCATCAAAGCGAATCCGCCGCCGGAGGTGGCGCACATGGCGCGCACACCGGTGTGCGCCGCGCCGATGGACATGTTGATAACGCCGATCTCGTCTTCGACCTGCCGGACCAGGACGCCCGCCTTGCGGGCGTGGGCGGCCATCCAGTGCAGCACGCCGGTCGATGGACTCATCGGGTAGGCACAGTAGAACTGTAATCCGGCGGCTATGCCACCCATGGCTAGGGCTTGGTTGCCGGAAAGCACCGCGTAGCGGTTATCAGTCATCGGCAGCGGCTGGGCGAAGGGTTTGAAGTTCGCTGCGGCGTAGTCGTAACCGGCGCGGGCCACGCCCACGTTCTCGGCTACCACGGCGTCGCCTTTCTTATTAAACTGCTCGGTGAGGACCTGCTCGAGCGCCTGGAAGCCAATGCCCATCATGTTGAGGGCCGCGCCGATGGCCAAGGTGTTCTGGGCGACCTTGTTGCGGGTGATGTCGGCGAGTTTGGAGACCGGCAAGGGGCAGAACTGCACGCCCTCAGCGGCTTTCCCGGCCTGGATGATGTCGGAATTATAAATGACTGCGGCGCTCCGACCGAGAAGGCGCAGGTGGCGGTCCATCGTGTCCTGGTTGAGGGGAATAAGAAGGTCGATGCGGTCGCCCGTGTTGGTGACTTTCTCAGGGCCAGTGCGAATCGTGAGAAACGTGTGGCCGCCGCGAATGATCGACTGGTAGGCATTATACGCGTTGAGATGCAGGCCGCGGCGGCTGAAAATCTTCGCGAAGATGTCGCCCGGAGTGGCGACACCCTGTCCGGCCGCTCCACCAATCGCTACGGCGAAAGTTTGCGTCATGAAATCCTCCCCTCATTCTTTCGGTTCTTGCGGCATTTGCATTCGTGGTTTGGCAAGCGCCTCGATCGATATTCCTGCCCTGCCCGTGAGTGCCCGTACTCCCCGGGGAAATCACTTCATCCACAGTAGTATGTCTTGACTAAAGTATCAAGACAGTCGCCCGCTTTTCGCATTATGGGTTAAACCTGGCGAGCATTCATGGGCTGTACGCCGGAAGCGTGGGCAGACGCGTGTCTTCGACTGGGCCGCCAACAGTGAAATGATACAAGCTTTCGGCGGATTTGGATAAGACAGCGAGCGCCTGGGTTGGATCGATTTCGATTCCGGCGCAGAATGCATCCAGTCTTCCCTTAGAGGCCATCTCGTTTTCAGCGACGGCGAGCCAGTCCCACCGATCGGCACCCGACTGGATAAGCCCCCGATCTCAGGCGAGCCGGCAAGTGTGCCTGCTGGGCGGCAACCCCCCTGACCCGCTTTTTGCCAACGCGCGACGCACGGGAATGAACTTTGTGAACTTCAAAACGGGTTCCGACAGCGGCCAGTTCGGGTTTGAGATCTGGATCCCGACGTTTATCAGATGCAGGGCCTGCAGCCATGTCTTCAGCCGCCCCCGCCGTCTAACATGCGCCTAGTGCGGGTTGGTGATCTTACCCTTCGGCCCACTGGAGTACACCCTCGTACATGAACGTCATCGGCTTTGGTCCTTCCATGTAGCCAGTCTGGAGGTGCTTCATCCGAAACCCTGCACTCTCGACCAGGTCTGCAATTGGGCGGTCGAGATGGCATCCACCCGCGAGCCGCTTCCAGACCGGTGTGAGCTGACGCTGCCACATCCTCACCTTTTCATCGGGCGCGAGACCATGTTCCACGAGCAGCAACTGTCCACGAGGCTTAAAGACCCGGCGCATCTCCGAGAGCGCCGTGGCAAGATCAGGGATGCTGCACAAGGTCCAGGTGATCACGATGGTATCGACGCTTGCGCGATCCAGTGGAATTGATTCCGCAGAACCTTCGATCAGTGTCGCTCGAGCGCGGCGCGATTTTGGTGATGCCATTTCCAGCAGCTTTGGGTGCGGTTCGAGCCCGACGATCTCGGTGGCGCGTTCGGTGTAGAACGGAAGATTCATTCCCGAACGATTCCGATTTCCAGAACTCAGCCCTCAGCGAGACCCACGATTCGTTCGCGATAAACCTTGAGCAAACGATTCCGCATGGCCAAATTGAGCAGGCGCGGCACGATATGGTCGTAGTAAAAGCCCATCCGAACCGGCGAACTCGTCGATTGCTTTCATCGCACCACAAGGATTTTGCTTCATGTCCATCCCCTTTTATAGGCGAGCCGGAGAGCGGCAGGGAGTTATGCAGCACACGGCTGGGCCCCCTCCGGGTCGCACGAACGCAGAAAGCGCTTGACTCTGGAGTCAACTCCAGATTGTAAAGTAATTATGGGAGTGAATGAAGCGGTGAGCCATGCGTCAAAGATCGGCCAGGTAGCCAACGAAACCGGACTCAGCATCGACACGATGCGCTTTTACGAAAAGCAGGGATTGCTGAAGCGATCACCTCGAACTGAGGGTGGTTTCCGTCTGTTCGGCACTGGCGACATTGAGACTCTGAAGTTCGTCCGCAAAGCTCAGGAATTGGGATTCTCCCTGAATCAGATTCGCGAGCTTTTGATCCTGAGAGCGGATCACGTGCCGGCCTGTTCCCATGTGAAAGAACTGCTGGATCAGAAGCTGACGGCAGTGGCGCAGAAAATCACAGAGTTGCGGAGCCTGGAACTGACTCTGAGGCGCGCCCTCCGAAAGTGCAAGCGAG
>JBPYDQ010001077.1:0-9703 GCA_051986135.1 Terriglobales bacterium
CGGATGTGGGGAATCAATGGGCAGGTATTCGCGATTTTCATCATCACCGACGCGGCTGCAGAAGCGGCGGTCGGGCTGGGCATACTGATCGCGTTCTTCCGCAACCGCGAGACGGTGAATGTGGATGAGGTGGATTTGTTGAAATGGTGAAAGCAGCACTCAGCAGTTCGTATTAGCCCTAGGGCCATGGGCAGTAGCGAACCGCTAGTGACGGGTGCTGGCTGAAGACGGGCGACGAAAAATGTTTTTCCTGGATCATATCTGGCTGATTCCTCTGCTGCCGGCGCTCGGTGCGGCGACCATGTTTTTCTTTGGCCGCAAGATGCAGAAATCGGCGGTCAGCGCGGTCTGTGTCGGCGTCGTCGTGATCGCCTTCTTGTGGGCCTCGGGCGCCGTTCTGGAGTACAACGCATGGCAGGCGGCGCCAGAGCACTACCATCAGCCTTTTCAACAGATCCTGTACACCTGGCTGGGGAGCGACACCGGGCACCTGACCTATCTAACCGAAAGCGGTACGCCTGCTACCTTTCAGGCCGATGCCGGCTTCCTGCTCGACCCGCTTTCCAGCATCTGGCTGCTCTTTGTGACCGGCGTCGGTATGCTGATCCACATTTACTCGACCGGGTACATGGCCCACGAGGGCGGATATTACAGATTCTTCGGATATTTGAATCTGTTCATGTTCTCCATGCTCATGCTTATTCTGGGGAACAATTACGCCCTGCTTTTCGTTGGCTGGGAAGGCGTGGGGCTGTGTTCCTATCTGCTCATCGGATTTTATTTTCATCGCAAGTCGGCGAGTGATGCCGCGAATAAGGCATTCATCGTGAACCGCATTGGCGATGCCGGGTTCCTGCTGGGGATGTTTACGCTGGCCTGGTATTTCGGATCCGTTCGGTTCGTGGACATCAACCACCTGGCCCGCAGCGGACAATTTCAGATTGGAGACCCGATACTGACGGCTGCGGCCCTACTGCTGTTTGTGGGCGCCTGCGGAAAATCGGCCCAGCTTCCCCTTTATGTGTGGTTGCCCGATGCGATGGAAGGCCCTACGCCGGTCTCTGCTCTAATCCATGCGGCGACCATGGTGACGGCCGGCGTGTACATGGTGGCGCGCTCGAATGCAATTTTCCTTCTGGCGCCAACCGCGATGAAAACCGTGGCCATTGTCGGGGCGCTCACTGCCATTTTTGCTGCCTCGATTGGGTTGGTGCAGAACGATATCAAGCGGGTGCTGGCCTATTCCACGGTATCGCAACTCGGCTACATGTTCCTGGCGCTGGGGGTGGGCGCGTTTGCTGCGGGTGTCTTCCACGTCTTCACCCACGCGTTCTTCAAGGCGCTTCTCTTCCTTGGCTCTGGCTCGGTGATCCACGCCATGAGCGGGGAACAGGACATGCGCAACTTCGGGAACCTGCACCGGAAAACTCCTATCACCCACTGGACGATGTTTGTAGCCACCCTGGCAATTGCCGGGATCTTCCCGTTCGCAGGCTTCTTCTCGAAAGATGAGATTCTGTGGCAGGCCTGGTCATCCGAAGGTGGTGCCTATCGGTTGCTATGGCTGATAGGTGTGATAACGGCGTTTATGACATCGTTCTACATGTTCCGCCTGATGTTCCTGACGTTTCACGGGAAACCGCGAATGAGTCATGAGGTCGAGCATCATATTCACGAATCGCCCGGGTCCATGACCATGCCGCTGGTAGTTTTGGCGGTCTGTTCGATTTTTGCCGGCTGGTTGGGTATACCTCACAGCCTGGGTGGATCGAACCGCTTCGAACGCTTCCTGGAGCCGGTTTTCGCCAAACAGGCCGCTCTCTTCCACGCCGAAGAACCTGGGCAGTTTGCGGCCGCAAAAAGGGAAGAGGAGCATACCAGGCCCACCGAATACACTCTGATGGCTCTTTCTCTGGGATTGGCCGTGGCAGGGTGGGGATTGGCGTGGAAGGTTTACCGCGGTGCGGATAAGGGTTATGTCGAGCCGCTGGCAGCTAAGGTTCCGCCTGTGTACACCGCCATGCTGAACAAGTATTACGTAGATGAGGGCTACGACTACCTCTTCACCGGCCGCCGGAAGCTTGGGCCAGTGCGCCTGGGAGCGATGGGGTTAGGGGAGGGCTCCTCGTGGTTTGATTCCCGGATTATCGACGGCACGGTGAACGGCGCTGGATGGATGACGCGCGCCTTCAGCACGCTCTCGATATGGTGGGACCGCTGGATCATCGATGGTCTTCTGGTGAATGGCCCGGCAATCATGGCGCGCATGCTGTCGTATCCGGTGAAGCTCCTCCAATGGGGCCTGGTGCAGTGGTATGCGCTCATTATGGTTTTCGGGCTGCTTGGTTTCATGGCTGCGGAAATGGGGCTTTTGAGCTGGTTTGGCTGGATTGTCGGCGGAGTGGTTGCAGTCATGTTGCTCTACTTCGTCGTACGGCTGATCGCGCGGCGTGCCGAAGCCAATCGCGGTCGCAAAGTGGCCGCTGCCCGCGCCACCGGCGATTAAGAACAGGTTGCTATGCAGAATCACATACTTTCCATCATTCTTTTCACGCCACTTCTGGGGGCGATCCTGCTCCTGTTTGTTCCTAAAGACAACAAGAATGCGATCCGCTGGATTGCCAACATATTCGCGCTGGCCGGACTGTTGGTCTCCCTACCGCTTGTGCCTTGGTTCTGGGAGAAGCGCTTCGATGCAGGTTTCAAGTTCATCGAGGGCGCTGCCAACAATTGGATTCCGTCGATTGGCGCAGGCTACGTGCTGGGCATCGATGGCATTTCCTTCCTGTTGGTTATGCTGACGACGCTGCTGGGCTGGGTTTCGATTCTGTCGTCATGGAGCGCAATCGAAAACCGGATGAAGGAGTACTACATCTGGTTCCTGGTGCTGCAGACTGGCATGCTTGGGGTATTTTTGGCGCTGGATTTCTTCCTGTTTTTCGTTTTCTGGGAAGCGATGCTGGTGCCGATGTACTTGCTGATCGGGATCTGGGGCGGCCCGAGAAAACTGTACGCGGCCATCAAGTTCTTCCTGTACACGTTACTTGGATCGGTGGCCATGTTGTTGGCCGTGCTGTTCCTGTACTTCTATAACTTCCATCAAACCGGTCAGTACACGTTCAGCATCCCGGCTCTGTATCAAACGGCGCCCAAGATCTTCCACGATGCGGCCTATGGCTCGAGCTATGCCATTCTGTTGTTCTTCGCGTTTTTCCTCGCCTTTGCTATTAAGGTGCCGATGTTCCCGTTTCACACCTGGCTGCCGGACGCGCACGTTGAGGCGCCGACCGCGGGATCAGTCATTTTGGCTGGCGTTCTGCTAAAGATGGGGACCTATGGCTTTATTCGCTTTGCCCTGCCGTTCTTCCCGGATGTAGTCATGTACCCCAAGGTACGGGCGTGGATGATCGCGCTGTCGATTATCGCGATCATTTATGGCGGGCTGGTTTCGCTGATGCAGAAGGATATGAAGAAGCTGGTGGCGTACTCGTCGGTCAGCCACCTTGGTTTCTGCACTTTGGGAATCTTTGCGTTGAACCCCGCGGGGCTGAGCGGTTCGGTGCTGCAGCAGGTCAACCACGGAATTTCTACCGGGGCGCTGTTCTTGATTGTTGGCATTCTTTACGAGCGGCGGCATACGCGTGAGATTGCCGAGTACGGCGGCATCGCAAACGTGATGCCGGTTTACGCCACTATCACCATGATCATGTTCCTGTCTTCGATGGGGCTGCCACTGCTGAATGGCTTTGTTGGCGAGTTCACCATTCTGCAGGGCACCTTCGTGGAAAACCGGATGTGGGCGGCACTAGCTGTGCTGGGAGTGATTCTGGCGGCCGCATATCTGCTGTGGCTTTATCAGCGAGTCTTCTTAGGGGCGGTTACGAATCCGAAAAATGAAAAGCTGCTCGATCTCAACGCACGAGAACTTCTGACCTTCGCTCCGCTCATTGTCATGGCGTTATGGATCGGGCTTTATCCGAAGCCCTTCTTCCAGATTCTCGAGCAGCCAGTCAATCAATTGGTGGCAACGGTTCGGCCAGGATATCCAGGTACAAATGCGACCAATGCGAATGTCCAGCCGGCGGCGGTTCCGGCCCATGCGGCAACGCCGGCCAAGGAAGCGGCCATTGCGCCCGCCCGGGGGAAGAACTAGTGGTTACGGTTGCCCAGATGTTCGAGCCGAGCGACTACCTGATGGCGCTGCCCATTCTGTTGCTTACGGTTTTTGCGCTCGGAATCATCATTATGGACCTGATGCTCCCGGCGGAAATGAAGTGGGTCAACGCGGTTACCGCGTTCCTGGGAGTGCTGTTTGCCACCGCCGGTGTGGCTCGCATACAGTGGGTATTGGACCACTCGCGGCGTGTCGGGATGCTGGCGTTCGTCGGCTCCATGGTGATCGATCATTTCACCCTCTATTTCTGGTACCTGTTTCTGGCCGGTACCGCAATCGCCATTCTCATGTCCGTGCACTATATGGATCAGGAAAGGGAGCAGCACGGCGAGTTCTATGCACTGCTGCTGCTTTCGGTCGTGGGCATGATGTCGATGGCCGCGGGTTTCGATATTGTGCTGATCTTCATTGGGCTGGAGTTGATGGCGATTTCCACTTACGTGCTGGTGGGATTTCTTCGCCGCGATCGCCGCTCGAATGAAGCTGCGCTGAAATACCTGCTGCTGGGAGCCTTTTCCTCGGGAATCTTCGCCTATGGGCTGTCGTTGCTGTACGGGTTGACTGGCAGCACGAACCTGGGAGTCATCCGCGAGCACCTGACGCGCGAACTGACCTTGGCGCAGAATCATGCCGATCCCGTGGCAGTGCTGGCCTTAATGACGGTGGCCACCGGACTTCTCTTCAAGATTGCCGCTGTTCCCTTCCATCAATGGGCGCCGGATGCCTATGAGGGCGCACCCACCAGCATTACCGGATTCATGTCGGTGGCGGTGAAAGCTGCGGCTTGGGCGATGCTACTGCGCGTGTTGGGCCTCGGCCTGGAGCCACTGCGGGCGATTTGGGTGCCGCTCTTGATCTTTGTATCGCTGGCCACCATGACCGCGGCGAATCTTGCGGCACTGACGCAAAACAACCTGAAGCGTCTGCTAGCCTATTCATCCATCGCCCACGTTGGCTACATGCTGCTGGGCGCGGTCGCCTATGGTTCGACCGCCGAAGCGGACGCCCGCGTAGACGGACTTAAGGGAATACTCCTCTACCTGCTGGTCTACACATTCATGAATCTGGGGGCGTTTGCGGTGATTACCTCACTCAGGCGGCGCAACGTGATCGGCGACGAAATTGACGACATCGCGGGTTTGTTTTCCCGGGCTCCCACCGCAGCTGTCCTGATGCTGGTGTTCCTGCTCTCGCTGGCCGGTATTCCCCCTCTGGCGGGCTTCTGGGGGAAGTACTTCATCTTCCTCAGCCTGATTAAAACTGGCTACTACGCATTGGCCGCGATTGCGGTGCTTTATGCGGTGTTCGGGCTCTATTACTATATGCGCATTGCCAGCGCCATGTTTATGCGCCAGGCGCTCGATACCGAGCGCGTGCGGACCGGTGGTGCGATGTGGGGCGCGTTATGGGTGAGCCTGGCCGCGACGCTGGTCATCGGAGTATACCCGGAACCGTTCATCCGGTTGGTGAACTGGTCGTTGAACGTCAGCCAGAATCCGGCCATGGCGAATCTGATGAAATAGCTGTTGATCTCGGGTGGTTGCTCGTTGGCCAGGCGGGCTTCGGCCCGATAAGATGAATGGCCCACGACCGACAGCCAGCGAGCAACGACTCATTTGCCTTCCCGGCCAAAGTCGCCTGATGAGGACAACTTCTGGGTTCAGTTCGCCCGCTACAGCGAGCTTGCGTTTGTTCTGCCTGCGGCTGCCGCCGCAGGCTGGCTAATTGGCCTGGGTCTCGACAAGTGGCTGCACACGACTTGGCTATACCTGGTCGGTTTGCTCCTGGGAATTGTTGCGGGATTCGTCGAATTGGTTAGAACCGTCATGTCTGATTCCGCTAAGTAAGAAATAATTGCTTTGTTTGTTAATCTGAACTCCCGCCCCTCAAGCGAAGGGCAGTAACCGCGATGTCCTTTTCTCCCTATGCCAAGGCTCTGCGGCGTGAGCTCGGTGTGCGCAATCTGGAGTATGCGCAACATCATCGGTTGGCCCATCGGGTGAGTACGGGATCTGACCCGATCGTCTGTTATGAAGCCAGTGAGGATGGGAGGCAGCATGGGAACTTTCTGCCTTCCGTCTATCGCGCAATTTGCCGTGATGACAACTGGCGAAGACGGCTAGAGAAGCCGCACACCTCGGCCGCCCAGATATTTCCCCGGGATGGAGTGCGCTGGAAAGAACTGGATTCCAGCACCAGTTCTGACGCGTTACTCATGAACGTATTTTGCTATCCGGGCACCCTGAAGCGAGACCTGGTTTTAAAACTTCTCCACGTCGAGGCTGGAAAGACTCCCGAATTCGGGTATCGGGCGCGTGTTGCCTTGGCCAATGGGTCGACCGATCGGACCGAGGTGGACATGCGTCTGGGAAATTTGCTAATCGAAGCCAAGCTTACCGAATTCGACTTCCAAAGGAAACCGGTGGCGGTGGTCAACGGCTATCGCGACTTTTACGACGTCTTTAGGGTTCCCAGTCTGGCGCGCAGTAAGGAGTGCTACTGTTCGTACCAGCTCATTCGCAATGTCCTGGCGGCGCATCAGGGTGGATGCTCGTTTTGTGTCATTATGGACGCGCGCCGTCCGGATTTGCGCGAGCTCTGGTACGCGGTCATGCGATCGATTCGAATCCACGAACTCCAGATGCGTTCGAGGATGGTTACCTGGCAGGAGTTGGCACAGGTTCTGCCGGCAAGATTGCAGAATTTTCTTGGCGAGAAATATGGGATCGACGCCTGAGCCGCTCATCAAAATGTCCTACTTTCGGAGGCGGCCAAGGCGGGTTCAAGCGAGTGCCACCGTCCCGGCGGCTATGTTCTCGACACGCTCGGGGTAGGGTTGTGGCGGCGTCCCAGCGCCACCGCACAGGTGAGATCGTCTCGCGGCAGCCGGTCGGAGACCGCCGGCAAACTACAGCTTTACTATGCAAAATGACGAATCCAAGGCGAACCAATCCGAGGCCTTTTACTCGGGTTCCCTGGGCCGTATCCGGATATTGATGATTGCACTTGCCGTGATGCTTACGGTCGCCGCCTCGCTGTCCTACGGAGGGCGGGCCGCTCTGGGGTTCGCTTTGGGCTCTGCGGTTTCCTACCTGAATTTCTATTGGCTCAAGCGCGTGGTCGAGGCCATGGCAGAGCGAATTACTCGCACGGGTCGCGGTGAATCGGGGAGGGGAATCGTGTTGCGATTCTTGCTGCGCTACTTTTTGATGGGGTTAGGGGCCTATGCTATATTGACTTTTTCGCCCTTAAGTCTCTACGGATTCCTGACGGGCTTGTTCCTGCCTGTAGGAGCTATTGCGTGCGAAGCCGGTTACGAGGTGTACGCAGCTGTAGCACGGGGATTGTGAAAATTCTCCGAATGGTAAAGCTGAGGGCCGAAGCCTGAAAGCCACATGCCCGAACAACTCTGGGTCACCGAAATCCTGAATCATGCTTTCGCGGGTCCGGTTACCCGATTGCTACGCGCCATGCGGATCGCGCCGGCCTATCCTGAGGCACCAATCTCGAATGCTGTCGCGATGGAGCTTGTGGTTGTTCTTTTCCTGGTGATCCTGTTTGCGATCGTCCGCTCACGGCTGTCAGCAGACAAACCGGGCGCGCTACAGCACATTTTCGAGGGTGTGCATGGATTCATCATTGACCAGAGCCACGAGATCATAGGAAATCACAGCGAAGGCTTCACTCCATTCCTGGTTGCCTTGGGATTTTTTATTCTGATTTCCAACCTGCTGGGTTTGGTTCCCGGGTTTGAATCGCCGACCGGCGCCAGCGCTTCGGTGCCGCTGGGCTGCGCCATATGCGCGTTCTTCTACTACCAAGTACAGGGGTTCAAGAAGCAGGGAGTCCACTATTTGGCCCATTTTTTTGGGCCAGCCGATCCCAGTATGCCCCTATTCATCCGCATCCCGCTTGCGATCCTCATGTTTCCCATCGAGACTATCAGCCATATGGCCCGTATACTCTCGCTGACCATTCGTCTCTACGCCAACATGTTCGCTGGCGACATGGTTACCCTGGTGTTTTTCTCGTTGGTGCCAATCGGCGTGCCGATTATCTTTCTTGGGCTCCATATAGGTGTTTCGTTGCTCCAGACCTATATCTTCGTCCTGTTGACGACGGTGTACCTGGCGGGAGCGGTGGCGGAAGAGCATTAAAAAAGTTCTTAATGCTCTGAAATGACGGGGTGTGTCATCAGAGCCGAGAACCGCCTCCAGCGTGAGGGCGTCTGTACGAGGATGACGTCAACCACCCACTGGCGGCAATTCATACTCACAAGGAGAAACACGGATGCGTAAGTTAAGTTATCTGTTTGCAGCAATGTCTGCATTATCGTTCGCCGTGCCCGCGTTCGCACAGGGTGGCGCCGCCGCCCCGGTTAACTGGGTGGCCATCACCTCCGGCTTTTCCATGGCCATTGCTTCGGGTTTATGCGCATTGGGTCAAGCTAAGGCGACGGCAGCCTCTGCCGAGGCTCTGGGACGCAATCCTGGCGCCCGCCCAGGCATTCAGCTGGCTCTAATTCTCGGTCTGGCGCTGATCGAGTCCTTGGCCCTGTACACTCTTGTCATCATCTTCGCCAAAGTGAAGTGACCGCCTGAACGGACGTCCGTGCCCGCTCCGGTCACCGGAAGCTGCAAGCGACCTCAGCTACCCGCGCCCGGATGTTTCACCCCGGGCGTGAGGAGTGACCTCAAGTGACCGCGCTCGGGACCCGGGTACGGGTGGCCCACGGATAAACTCGAGGCCGCATCACAGTTCACGCGTATATCCGACTACCGAGGTGGCCTTGACGGGAGTTCGTATTCGCGACAGGGAATTCAAGGCCACCGACTCTCCCGGCGGGAGTTGTGAGGCTACGACAACTCCCGTTCCGTCCTCCCTGGTCTCGAGGGTACGTCCGGAAATCTGGTCAGCAACCGCCAACCTCAACGCCGAGAGGTCCAAGGGTACGCTTTAGCTTGTAGCGGGGAACACTCCCCTCAACAAGTGGACTCGAAGAGATGGTGGGAAGCACCCGGGTCCTGACCATCCGCCTTCCGCGAGAGGGAAATACTATTCATTCGAAAACTGACCGCCATGGAAGTTACACTAACTTGCCGTCGGCCAGACGTTTCACGAGTTCCAGGTCGGCTTCGAGAAAATCGAAAGTGGGAAGCTTCTTGCGGTCCACCCACTGTATGTCGCGAAATATACGATTCTCGATTTTGCCCCGGAACTGGTGAACTACATAGAACCGAAGCTCGACCGCGCCGCCGTTTTTGTACTTATGCTGAATGTGGGCGACCTCTTCCCCAATTTTCGCGTCGATGCCCAATTCCTCTTCGAGTTCACGTCGCAGAGCGTCCCGTGGCTGTTCGCCGGTTTCAATCTTGCCTCCGGGAAACTCCCATTTCAGCGGCATTGTTTGATGCCGCGTGCGCTGGCAAACTAGAATTTTGCCCTGATTCATGATCAAAGCAGCGACGACGCGTTTCATGAACGAGTTGGGACGCCGGTCGCAGCGCCCGCGATACTGAAGTCAAGACA
>JBPYDQ010001078.1:0-2566 GCA_051986135.1 Terriglobales bacterium
TTCCCGGTTGGTATGTCGTGATGAAATCACTTATTCCCGTTTGGAGAGGTACCATGCGGACCGCCAGAGCTGCGCCCAGGCACGCAAAGCTCAATATCATCGTGCCAAAGCCTAGGGAAGCAGTGACGCCCAGTTGGGTGGGCCGGGTTCCGGCAATCAAGCCGGGCACCTATGCCGATGGCATGCCGATCCATCAACTTGAGTACCTCTGCTGCAAGCTGATCCTTCGTCCCAACAAGTTCGTTTCGCGCGGAAGCCTTTTCGATTTCGGCAAGGTGATGCGCGAACCGGCGAAGGAGCACGGCGTGAAGTACTCAATTGCAGGCTATGATTCTGAGCCAGTAAAGATTCGCGAAGTTCTGTTCATCGATACCGACGATTTTCGCCTCTACAATAACGGCTTCATCCTGCGTCGACGGATTCCGTATAAGAACGGCTTCCCCATCGGTGATCCGGAGATCGTGTTCAAGTTTCGGCATCCCGACGTGCAGGTGGCCGCCGAAACAGACGTTCGACCGAAGATTTTGGGGGACCACCGGGTCAAGTTCAAATGTCAGGCTCTGCCGCTGAAAGAGAAACTCGGAGGCGTTCGTCTGCTCTTCTCCCACAACGTCCAGTTCCCTCGTGTCGCCATTGGCATGGGCCATGAGAATGTTCGCGACATGGATGCCTTGGTTGAACTGTTACCCGTTCTGGCACGAGTGAGGAAAGAACCGAAAGAAAAAATCAAACTCGTCAGCAACACGATCATCGAGGAAGTCCTGCAAGATATCGGCGAACTCGATTTCGGCCAGGGAATCGCGTGTAAAGCCAATGTTGCGATCTGGCGCACGCGCGGCGAGCACCGTCCTCTTATCGGAGAATTTGCCTTCCAGTTCCACGTCAAAGATCGTTCCCTGCTATCGAAAGCACCGCTGAAACGCGCCGAGGCTTTCTTTATTGCGTTGCAGTATGTCGCCGAGGAATATATTGCGCTGAATGCGACAAAAACCGCGACTGTCTATAGGCTACTCGGAAATCCGCCAGCCTCTCACGAATGAGTGGAGTGTGGCACCTGAAAGTAGGAGCCATAACTATGAGGGACCGTGCTGTAAAACCCTCACTTCAAGTCGTAAGCTCTGTGAATCAGAAAGCATCCGCTTCCGTACAGGAGATCTTTCTCGAATTCCTGGTCATCGGTGTAACGAGTTTCGGTGGTGTGGTTCCTTATCTTCGTAACGCATTGGTTGCCAAACGCCACTGGATTGATGACAAGGAATTCGTCGAGATGCTTTCAATCAGCCAATCGCTGCCTGGGCTAAATGCCACCAATATGGCCATCTTGGTGGGGGATAAATTGCGCGGGATTATGGGATCGATTGCCGCGATCACTGGCATCTGTCTGCCGGGAGGCGCGCTGATGTTCGCTGTCGGCATTTTCTACCGTCAGCATGGTGATCACGCCTGGATCACAGCCGGATTGAAGGGAGTCGCCGCCGCTGCGGTGGGTCTGCTCCTGTCGACGATTTTGCAACTCAGCAAGAAGTCGCTAGCTGGGAAGTTCGATTTCATCTTCATGGTGCTCACCGTGATTGCGGTAAACCGATTGCATCAATCCGTGCCGCGAACCCTCATCGTTGTTGGAATTCTTTCCATTCTGTTTCACCGGCCACGCCGTGCACAGAAAGCGAGCAAAACCCAATGAACCAGATACCTGCTTTGATTCGCGTATTTGCCTATTTATCCCTCCTGACAGTCGGTGGTGGCATGGCAGCCTTCCCCGAGATGAAGATTCTGACGGTAGATGTACACAAATGGCTGACCTTTCCACAACTCATCCACTTTTACAGTGTTGGCCAGATGGCGCCCGGCCCCAACATGATGATGATTGTAGCCATTGGGCAATGGGCAGGAGGATGGCTCGGTGCGTTAGTTACCGTAGTTGCGTTCTTTGGCCCGACTGCACTGCTGGCGTTTGTCGTCGCTCGTTTATGGAAGCGGCTTGAAACATGGAGGTGGCGGACTTCCATTCAGCAAGGACTGGCACCAGTTTCCATCGGACTTCTTTTGGCCGGTTGCTTCACAATGGCAAAAGGTGCGATCACCGGGCTTGAGACGGGTGCAATTGCCGTAGGCACACTGCTCATTCTTCTCCAGTACAAGATCAACCCGGCTCTCTTGGTGGTCGGAGGTGCAATTGTGGGAATTCTCTCATTCTTGCCGAGCTGATGATCCGCGCTCGAAGCGGCTCATTTGCTTTGTGATGGCCGACCGACCGCTCCCCAGAGGTTCTCACTCCCTCATTTCAAAGCGGCCGCGCCTCTTGGAACTTCCATCGCTTAATCCTGCGTTGTCTAATAGCTTCTTACAGTCTTACTGCCCAACATTAAGTCAGTCTGACCCAATAACAGAAGTATGTCGCAGCGCGAAGGTGAACTTTGTCTCACAGCACTTCCTGCCATGCCCCCACAAACTCCAACCAACCTCAAGAACTACGCTTGGCTGCGTCCATACGGCGTTGTAGAAATAGGATGTGAATTCTGTGCATTTATGGGAAATCCAACCAGAAAACCTCGCTGGATGTCGA